>CAIVDH010000283.1 GCA_903904635.1 uncultured Burkholderiales bacterium
GCGATAGCGTCAAAAAAATCCATCAGACGGTTTAGCGTTGTTGAGCAGGATTCGGCCGTCTGAGTTGCCACCATAGGCAGCATGGCTCGTATCAGCATATGCAGCTGATTTCTGCTGGAAACCGGCAGGCTTTGCAGGCGTGAAGAATTCCAGCTGGCGAGAAGCCGCTGTGCGGATAACTCTGCTGCATCAAAACCTAGTGCTGCCAGATATTCCGTTAAAGCTTCAGCACTGAGTTCTGCCAGCTCCAGGCTGGGCATCGTCACACTGTCTTCGGTTGTAGGCAGGGCAGCATTTTTATCTAAAAAAATCGCATCAAATTGACTTGCTACGCCTGTACGTACTTCACCTAAAGCTGCCAGCAGCGTAGCAGTATCAGCGTAGCCCATCATTTGAGCAATTATGAGCTGGTCTGCAGCGGAGCCAGGTAAAACATGCGTCTGTGCGTCATCCAGATATTGCAGTCTGTGTTCAAGATTGCGCAGAAAAGTGTAAGCATCCAGTAATTGATTGACTACTGCCGCAGAAAGTAATTTGCGCTCCGCTAAAATATTGAGTGTCTGGCGGGTGGAGCGATCCCGCAGTTCTGGATCACGTCCGCCGCGTATTAGTTGAAAAACCTGTGCAAGAAACTCTATTTCGCGAATGCCGCCTCGCCCGAGTTTGATATTGATGTTGCGCTCAGGGTGGCGTGTTTCTTGTCGTATAACCTCTGCTCGGATTTGTGCGTGCATGTTGCGCAAAGCATTGATAGAGCCGAAATCCAAATAACGGCGATAAACAAACGGGCGCACAATTTCATCTAATGCCGCTATGTCAATCGAGTCTCCTGTCAGTGCGCGCGCCTTGACCCATGCATAGCGCTCCCACTCCCTTCCCTGAACCATCAAGTATTCTTCAAGCATGGCCATGCTGGCTGCCAGTGGCCCTGAGCCACCGTTGGGACGCAACGCCATATCGACTCTGAATGTGTAGCCGTCTTCGGTGATTTCTGCTATGTCGGCGATGAGTTTTTTCCCCAGCCTGACAAAAAATTCATGATTTGACAGCTGCCGCTGTTCTGCGGAAGTAACTTTTGTTTCGCCTTCTTCGGGATAGATAAAAATCAGATCAATATCAGAGGAGACATTAAGTTCTGCACCACCCAGCTTGCCCATGCCTATGACCAGCATTTTGAGGCTGCGACCAGATTCTGCACCGACGGGCTCGCCATGAAGCTGAGATAATTCGGTATGGCGGTGAGCCAGGTGAGTTTGAACGACAAATTCGGCAAATGATGAAATAGTCGTTACAACTTCGTGCATATCTGCTCGCCCTGATAAGTCGCGTACCGCCAGAACTGAAAAAAGTAAACTACGCAGACGCCGCATTGCCGCAGGGAGTGAGACACTCTGTGCTAATTGATTTTGTAAAAGCAGCGTAAAGTTAGATTTGTTAAGAGATAATCCGGTTAGTAACGCCAGATCGCTGGCACGAGTCGGGTTCGCATCCAGCCATCTCCGAACAAATCTGGAGCCGTAGGTGTTGTTTAACGCATGATTTTGGTTCATTACACTGATTTTATGGTTGCGAACGTAAAAGTAAACAGACTTCAAAAGTAGAAATACTAAATTAGTAACTAATATTGCCTGCAAGAGCTATAGAGGCTTTAAAACAATCGAAATAAATGCTGCTGGTCGTTTCGTATCACTATCTCGTAAAGTATCTGATTATGCTTGCCCATGATCATATTAGAGCTTAACGAGACAAGCTCTGGGCCACATTGGTAGTTTTTATTCCTTCCTGTGTTGACCGTCCCCCGATTAATTTAATTTTTTACTGATGCTCAATCAACCAAATAACGCAATTCGTTTCAGGCAGTCTGTCTCGGTTGCCTGGCGTGCCGCATCTGCAGGTTACCGATCACTAAGTCGTGGCACACGCAAGATCATAGGCTGGTTATTGGTTTTGATATTGATCAGCTATTTTTTGTTTTGCGGAATATTTTTATCTTTGCGCTATGTCGTGTTGCCTAATATTGATCATTACAAACCTCAAGTAGAGAAGCTGGCGAGTTATTTTGTTGATAGGCCAGTTGCAATTAATGCGATCTTTGCGAGCTGGCATGGCCTTTATCCCACACTGCAACTACGTGATGTGGTGATACACAATAATGAAGGCAGTCCGGCGCTAATTTTGCCAGAAGTTGATGCAACCTTATCATGGCTATCATTATTGACAGGCGAGTTACGCTTGCATACGCTGGAACTAAACCGGCCTGATCTCGAAATTGAGCGCGACGCCGAGGGAAAAATTTTTGTCGCAGGTATCGCAATAGATACGAATCAATCAGATGATGGGCGCGGACTTGATTGGTTACTGTCGCAGCGCCAGATTATGATTCGTGGGGGCTGGATCAGATGGCGTGATCTTCAGCGAGGCGCACCCGAACTTGTGCTTGCCAACGTCAATTTGCAAATACAAAATAGCTGGCGCAGTCATCGTTTCGCTTTGACTGCAATTCCACCAGTAGAGCTGGCCGCGCCCATTGATATTCGGGCTGATTTTATACATCCCGCATTTGTAAGAAAAATTTCAGATTACAAGCTATGGGCTGGCGAGATTTATGTTGATTGGCGCAATACCAGTCTGCATGCATGGAAAAAATATTTTGATTATCCCTACGACATTGAAGGCGGTAATGGTTCTATACGCGCCTGGTTGAATTTTGATCGTGGTGTCATTAATAATTTCACTGCTGATTTGGCACTGACAGATATTTCTGCGCGTCTGGGTGCAAATTCAAATCCCCTCAAATTAGTCGAGGTAAGTGGCCGAATTTATGCCGGGACAGTGACTAATGATTTCAAACAAAAGCTTTTTTCTTATGGCGATCGTAGTCATGTAATCAAGCTCACTAATTTTTCTTTACGTACAGATTTAGGTACAGTACTGCCGCGCACAACAGTCAGCAGTGTATTTACGGCGGCAAGCAGCACGCATCCTGAGCGACATGAGATACAAGTCAACGAGCTTGACCTTGATACGTTTGCAAAGCTAGCGCAGCATTTGCCACTAGGCCCGGAAGAATCACGCATGCTGACCGAGTTTGTGCCACAAGGAAGTCTGCAGAATTTTGCCATTAATTGGGAAGGTACTCGGTTTGGTGAGGGTAAATATCAAATTAAGGGGAAATTTTCTGAGCTTGCATTGAAGGTACAACAGTCTAGTATCGGCAATGATAAAAATCCCGTATGGTCTTTGCCGAGTTTTGAGGGTTTGTCGGGCGAGGTTGATGCAAACCAGGAGGGTGGCAGTATCAGTCTCAATGGCGATAATGCAAATATTTCTATTGAAGGTTTATTTGCTGACCCTCTACTGGCATTTGAAAAACTTGCTGTGCGTGCAGCATGGTCTCAGCGTGTCCGTGACAGGCTGAGTGTTCAAATCAACACCATGCAATTTTCTCAGGGCGGGGTACAGGGTTCACTAGAAGGGAAATATATATTGCCGGTGGGCGCTGCCGCAGGAAAACTGGGAGATCTGAATTTGAAAATTCAAGTTCCCAATATTGAATTAAATCAGGTTGTACGGTATTTGCCTAAGATGACACCGCAGCTTACACGGCAATGGATGGCCGATTCCTTATTGAGTGGTCAGGGCAAAAATATAGAACTGGTTATTCAGGGCGATCTTGAAAAATTTCCCTTTGAAGCAAAAAAAGACGAGAAGCCCGCTGGTATATTCAAAATCACCGGCGATATAGAAAACGCGAGGCTGATTCCCGGCTATGGACAATCAACTCAAAATAAGCGTATTCAATTGTGGCCAAATATTGAAGACATACGGGGCAATCTGGTGCTGGATCGCACACGCCTTATCGTTCATGCAAACAGCGCCAAAACTGCTGAATTATCGCTTACTGCAGTCGATGTCAGTATTCCTGATTATTGGGCTCAACATAGCGTGATAGAGGCAAGTGGATCGGCAAACGGATCATTGCAATCACTGCTTGCTTACGCGAATTCGTCGCCTGTCTCTGGATGGATAGATGGATTTACAGACGAGATAAAAGCAAGTGGCAATGCGCGTGTGAATTTGAAAATGCAATTGCCGCTAGGTGATGTGGGTGAGCCTATGGTCAAAGGCACGCTAAGGCTAATGGGTAATGACATACAGCTTATGCGTAATTTTCCTACGAGTCTACAAACTAATGGTGAGCTTATTTTCACAGAGAATAGTTTGCAAACCGCTGGTTTGCAGGGTAATTTTCTAGGTGGTCAGGTGCAGCTGGCTGGCGGTACACAACGTGACGGCGGCATACAATTCAAAATCGATGGTGTGATGACTTCAGATGGGCTCGCGCGCGCTTATTCTTTACCAGTCATGCAGCGGCTGACAAAAAAAATAACAGGTGGTCTGCGTTATAACGCAACACTACGGTTGAAAAATCAGCGCACTGAATTATTACTTGAATCTTCGCTTGCCGGGCTAGCTGTGGATTTGCCAGCGCCGCTTAATAAAGCAGCCTCTGATTTTATGCCCTTACGCGTATTAATTACGCCGGTGTCCTTATCGGATCAATTGATGCAGTCGCAAGAAATGCGCATCAACTTAGGCAAAAGCATTACTGCCCGATATTTTTTACAAAAGCCACATTCAAAATCAGCTATATGGAAGATGATGCGTGGTGGTATCGGTGTCAATGTCGCGGTGCCCCAACCGGACAAAGGGCTGGCCATTAATTTGAATGTGCCGCTGTTTAATATTGATGCATGGAGAAATACGACTTCGGCGTTGTTGGATGAGCCGGGTGCAGAAAGCAATAATAAAGAATCTGGTGCGGCAGATGCTTATGCCTATTTCACGCCTGATGTTTTTAGTGTTCGTGCGAATGAACTAGTCATCGCAGAAAAATCATTGACTAACGCTAACTTGGTTGCATCCCACATACGTGCAAGCTGGCTCATTAATATTCAATCAGACCAGGCCACTGGAAATATCACCTATGACGATCCCTCATCAGAGCGCGGCGCAGGGAAAATCACGGCGCGTCTGGCTACGCTAATCATTCCCAAATCCCGAACATCGGATGTAACAGAGCTGTTCACTGGGAAAACGACGACCTCTCAGTTGCCAGGTTTGGATCTGGTTGCAGAAAATGTTGAATTGGTGGGTATCAAACTGGGAAGGCTGGAAGTCAATGCAACCAACGCTGGTCTGTCGCAAGGGCGCGAGTGGCACATTAGTCGTCTGGTCGTGACCAACCCAGATGGCGTGTTACGCGCCACGGGTAAATGGTCAATATTGGATCGCGATAGTTTATCTATGCTTAATTATGACCTCGATATAGTTGATGCCGGACGTTTGCTGGAGCGTTTTGGTTTTGAGCGCACAGTCAAAGGTGGCAAAGGCAGTATGCAGGGTGAACTCAGCTGGAAGGGTGTGCCTTATGCATTTGACATACCGAGCTTGTCAGGAAACCTGAGCCTGAAAATCAATACGGGACAGTTTTTAAAAGTGGAGCCTGGCGTCTCCAAACTGTTGGGTGTGATGAGTTTGCAGGCGCTGCCCAGGCGTCTGACGCTGGATTTTCGTGATATTTTTTCAGAAGGGTTTGTGTTTGATGGCATAACAGGCACCGGAACGATTGCGCGCGGTGTCATCAAGACCGACACTTTCAAAATGCGCGGAACCAGCAGTGTGGTGCTCATGGATGGAAGCGTCGATCTTAAGGACGAGACACAAAATCTAAACGTGGTGGTCGTACCTGAACTCAACACAGGCGGAGCTTCTGTGGTGTATGCACTTGCTGTTAATCCCATCATTGGTCTGGGAAGTTTTCTAGCGCAATTATTTTTGAAAAATCCTATCGCTCAGGTGCTCAGTCAGGAGTATCTGATAACGGGTCCCTGGAAGGATCCGGTTATTAAAAAAGTGACGGGCAAGCGTAAGATAAATGTTCCGCCTGCTGATGCCACCGCGCCTAATGAATGATGGATACCGTTTAGCTACTTCCCGTACATTTAGGATAATTTTATGAACAATACCGGTA
>CAIVDH010000284.1 GCA_903904635.1 uncultured Burkholderiales bacterium
AGACCGTCGTGGGTGATGTGAAATGGGGTGGTCCGGGTCCATTCAAAAACGTCAGCAAAACACCGCTGGTACTGGGTCAGTGGAACAAAGGCACCAAGCGCAAATATGAGCTGACTATCGTAAACAATCAGGCCGCACCAGCGATTCCTGCTGCGGGCAAATTACGCCTGATGAATTAAGCATGACCCTGCTCGCCCTACATCAAGTCAGCAAGTCATTTGGCGCGCTGAAGGTCACAGATGATATTTCCTTATCTGTGACCACGGGCGAGGTGCTCGGTATTCTCGGCCCCAACGGGGCCGGGAAAACCACGCTGTTTAATTTAATCTCCGGCGATATCAAAGTCGATGCAGGCGAAATAGAATTTAATGGCCGTCGCATTACTACTGCGCCGCCGTTTCAGCGCTGCCGCGATGGCATAGGCCGCTCCTATCAGGTACCGCAGCCATTTGGCGCCATGAGTGTATTTGAAAATCTCGTCACTGCAGCTTGCTTCGGTGCGCAAGTACCAGAAAAAGAAGCGTGGGAAATTGCCTGGGACGTGCTGCAGCAAACCGGTCTGGCACGCTTTGCCAATCAGCCTGCAGGTGGATTAACCCTGCTTAACCGCAAACGCCTCGAACTGGCGCGCGCCTTATCAACGCGCCCGCGCTTACTGCTGCTCGATGAAATCGCCGGCGGCTTAACGGAACATGAAGCGCATGAACTGGTGGAAGAATTAAAACGTATAAAAAATAGTGGCATCACCATGATCTGGATAGAACATGTCGTGCATGCGCTGCTGTCAATTGCAGATCGTCTCCTGGTGATTAATTTCGGTAAAACCTTATGTGTTGGTGCACCAGAAGCGGTGATGCAAGATGCCGAAGTGCGCCGCGTGTATATGGGACTGGAGGCCTGAGATGTTATTACAGGCCACCAGTATTACCGCTGCCTATGGCGATGCACAGGCATTGTTTGGTATTGATTTAGCTTTAGCCGAGGGCGAGGTTGTCGCGCTGATTGGTGCGAACGGTGCCGGTAAATCTACATTTTTAAAAACCATCACCGGCTTGCTGCCAACAACAGCAGGCACATTGCAATTTGATGGCAAATCCCTGGCGCGTATTGATGCTGCCGATATCGTCAAGCTGGGCATTGCGCTGGTGCCGGAAGGTCGCAGACTATTTCCGAGTTTGTCTGTAGAAGAAAATCTGATGATGGGCGCGCTATCGGGACGTAAAGGCGCATGGGATATGGCGCGCGTATTTAACTTGTTTCCTATCTTGCAGGAGAAGCGCCGTTTGCCCGCCACCTCACTCTCAGGTGGCCAACAGCAAATGGTGGCGATAGGTCGTGCGTTGATGAGTAATCCGCGGCTGTTGTTGTGTGATGAGCTCTCGTTGGGATTGGCACCAGTCGTGATACGCGAAATTTATGCCGCACTGCCATCGATTATGGAAGACGGCATGTCGCTGTTAATCGTTGAGCAAGATGTGCAGCTGGCCATGCAAATGTCCTCGCGTGTGGTGTGTCTGCAAGAAGGCAAAGTGTCGCTGGAAGGTAAATCCGGCGAGCTCACGCGCGAGCAAATCAGTAAAGCTTATTTTGGTGTGTAAATCATGACTGAAATTCTTTTACAGGGCTTGCTGTTGGGTGGACTCTATGCGCTGTTTGCGCTGGGGCAGTCACTGATGTTTGGCGTCATGCGACTCACCAATACCGCGCAGGGTGACTTCATTATTCTCGGCGGATTTTTTGCCATCAGTCTGGTGGCAGCAACCGGCCTCTCGCCGGGTATGGTGTTACTGCTGGTGATGCCACTGGCGTACATCGCAGGCTATGTGCTGCAGCGTTTTGTATTGAACGGCACTCTGGGGCGCGATCCGCTGCCTTCGCTGGTGGTGACATTTGGCCTGGCCATTATTATTCAAAATCTGTTGCTGGAAATGTATTCGGCAGATCCGCGCTCATTAGATGCCGGGCCGCTGGCGCTGGCAAGTTTTTCTATGGGTGAGATCACTATCGGTACTTTGCCCTTGCTGACATTTGGCGTCGCTGTTTTAGCCACGCTGCTGTTGCAGCTCTTGTTTTCCACCACTGCACTGGGTCGTTCATTTCGTGCCGTGTCGGATGATCGCGAAGCGGCACAATTAATGGGATTGAAACCCTACAAAGTTTATGCACAGGCCACAGGCATTGCATTTGTGTTGATTGCATTGGCCGGCACCTTGCAGGCAATGCGCACCACGATTTCACCCTCAGACGGGCCACTGTTATTGTTGTTTGCTTTTGAGGCCGTGATCATCGGTGGCATGGGATCATTTTGGGGCACCCTGGTTGGTGCTTTGCTATTGGGTGTGACCCAGCAGATAGGCTTCAGGCTGGATCCGGGCTGGGGCATCTGGTTTGGGCACTTGATGTTTTTGCTGGTGCTGGTGGTGCGGCCGCAGGGGTTATTTCCTAAAACCCGGGGATAAGTTTTCAGTACACAGATATCAGAATAAAACCTATGCAAGCCTACGACGTCATCCGCAGTAATCGTTTTTCCACCGCGCTGCCTGTGCTGTGCGCGCTCATACTCATCCCGGCCATCTCGCTGCCGTGGTGGGGTGAATCGAGCTGGATGCGCGAGGTCGTTGAAATTGCCTGCTATTTTGTATTTGCCATGATGTGGAATCTGCTCGCCGGCTACGGCGGCATGGTCAGCATCGGTCAGCAGGCGTTCTTTGGTTTTGGTGGTTACATCATGCTCATACTGGGCAATGAAGCGGGTGTGAATCCGTTTATCGCTATTCCCCTCGCTGCGGCTGCTACAGCCTTAATTGCATGGCCGGTATCTTTACTCGCTTTTCGATTGCAGGGCGGCTATTTCGCCATCGGCACTTGGGTGATCGCTGAAGTGTTCAGACTATCATTCGCCAATCTGCATTGGGTTGGTGGTGGTTCGGGTACGTCACTGACTGCATTGCGCGGTATAGAAAAAGCGACCCGTGAAAGTTTGACTTATTGGATTGCCTTGGCGTGTGTATTTTTTACCATCGCCGGTGTGTATTTGTTTTTACGTTCCAAGCGTGGCCTAGCGTTGCTTGCCATACGCGACAATGAAACCGCTGCAGCCTCACAAGGCATTGATGTCAGAAGAATGAAGCTGGCGGTATATCTGATCGCAGGTGCAGGCGCTGGCTTGGCTGGCGCATTGTATTTTGTCAGTAACCTGCGTATTTCTCCTGATGCGGCGTTCTCAGTCAACTGGACGGCGTTTGCCATTTTCATGGTTGTTATAGGCGGTATCGGTCGCATAGAGGGGCCGATTATTGGTGCGCTGTTATTCTGGTTTTTGAATAAATTTTTTAGTGACTATGGCAGCTGGTATCTGATCGGGCTGGGCATGTTGGCTATAGTGGTGACTTTATTTTTCCGTGATGGCCTGTGGGGCGCGCTGCATCGCCGCTTCGGGTTATCGCTTTTCCCTACGCATCGTTTTTTGAAACCGAGGATTTAAATGACTTTTTCTCCCGAATCTATCACGCAGGCTGCCATAGCCAGCTTTGCGCAAAGCGACAATCCGCGTTTAAAACAAATCATGCAATCGCTGGTCAAGCATCTGCATGCCTTCGCGCAGGAAACCAATCTCACTGAAGCAGAGTGGATGGCCGGCATACAATTTCTGACAGCAACCGGACATAAATGCGATGACGTGCGCCAGGAATTTATTTTGCTCTCCGATACGCTAGGCTTATCGATGCTGTTGGTTGCCATGCATGATGGCGCGCAAAGCGGCGCCACGGAAGCGACGGTACTCGGCCCATTTCATACACCGGACGCACCAGCGATGGCCAGTGGCAGTGATCTTTCCAATGGCGCACCCGGCGAGCCTTTGTATGTAACGGGGCGTGTATTGTCTGCCGATGGCCATCCTTTGGCACATGCAAAGATCGATGTCTGGCAGGCAGATGCAGAAGGCCTGTATGACGTGCAGCGTGGTGAACTAGAAAGCAACCGTCGTGCGCGTGGCGTGATTGAGTCTGATGCAGATGGTCATTTTGCATTTTGGAGTGTATTGCCAGAGGCTTATCCGGTGCCCACTGATGGCCCGGTCGGTCAGATGTTAGTGGCGAATGGGCGTCATCCATGGCGGCCTGCGCATATTCATTTTCTGATTGAGGCCGAAGGCTACCAGCCTTTAGTGACGCATATTTTCCGTGAAGGTGATCGGTATCTGGATAGCGATGTGGTGTTTGGTGTGCGGCCTTCGCTGGTGGGACGCTTTGCAGCGCATAAAAAAGGCAGTGCGCCGGATGGTCGTGCGATGGGAGTGGATTACTGGAGCATGGATTATGCGTTTAAGCTGCAGCCAGTTTGAAAATATTTAGATCAAGAAACAACCGCCTTAGGGCGGTTTTTTTACGTCTAGAGGAATTGTTGTTTGAATTTTTGGGCGTTGATCGAACTTTTGTTGGATTTTGGTCACTACAGAAACGTATGAAAATTATTTAATTTGGAGGTTATTGTGGAATCAATAAGAAAGGCACAAATAGGAAATATAAGGGGTACCGG
>CAIVDH010000285.1 GCA_903904635.1 uncultured Burkholderiales bacterium
AGCAGCGCGCTTTTGGATGTCGTGAATTTCGTTGCGGCCAATGCCAAGACTGACATTAAAGGTGTGTACGCAGGCAGCGTGCCTTATCTAAAGCTAGCTGGTATCGTATTTGGTGGCTGGCAGATGGCGCGTGCAGCATTGGTAGCACATCGAAAATTACATGCTAAAGAAGGCGACACCGGTTTTTATCAGGCCAAAATAAGTACAGCGCGCTTCTTTGCAGACTACTACCTGTCGCAAGCCAGCTCTTACCGCACCGCGATTATTGATGGTGGTGCTGGTGTGATGGCTTTAGCAGAAGAGCAGTTTTAAGTCATGTATCAATAAAACTAAGTTGGGTGAGCAAGCGCTCACCCATATGATCCGCCTGTCAAAATCAAATCAAAGCTTCGGGCCAGAGCGATTAGCATCAGCGTAGCGCCATTTGCCAGATTCATCACCATGAGCAAGGCCACAGGCCAGCCGGTGTCGGACGTCTTGCCAGATTCTGCGTTGTAAAGCGCATCCCATTTCTCATCAGACATCAGGCCGATGATAAAAGTCTCTATACATGCAGCCAAAACCGAAATCACCAGCGGCGCAGTATTAATTAAAAGCGGTCGGTCTGGATTTTGAGCTAACAGCGCAGCAGAAAATAGCACTGAGGCTGCATGTAACCAACCCGGAATATCTTTCATTCCTTGCAAGTAAAAACGGTGTACACCGGCTCCGCCCAGCATCAGCCCGAGTAAGGCGGCGAAAGTTTTATTTTTATGTGAATTTTGCATGTATTTCAATTGGTGGCCAGTGAATTGAGGGTTAAATTGTTTTTATAAAGCTAACTTTTTCTATGGTGGCTGGCTTTTCTAAGGCCTTAGTGTGCACCACCGTAGCAAGTCGGGCAACAACGGCCTCGCATAAGCTTGTAGCTAAGTACTTAAACCAGCTATAATCTGCGTCTTTTTCCGTGTCCGTATCCCTTTTCTGAGAATCCTATGGTCGTTATTCGTTTAGCTCGTGGTGGTGCCAAGAAGCGCCCTTTTTATAACATCGTTGCTACAGATTCGCGCAATCGCCGCGATGGCCGTTTCATCGAACGTATCGGTTTCTACAATCCAGTCGCATCCGGCAAAGAGGAATCTTTCCGTATCGCTCAGGATCGTCTGACACACTGGCAAGGTGTAGGCGCACAAATGTCGCCTACCGTTGCACGTCTGGTCAATCAGGCAAACAAGAAGGCAGCTTAATTTGCTACCTGAAGGTGCTTCGGGAGTCGTTGTTCCTGATGATCTGGTTTTGGTTGCCTATGTATCCGGTGCGTATGGTTTGGCTGGCTGGATAAGGCTGCGGCCCTATTCGGCTGAAGCAAGCGCGCTACTCCATGCAAAAACATGGTGGATGGATAAACCAGCTGTGCAAGATGTCAGCGTGATGGAGGTACGCACACAAGGCGAAGATATTGTAGCTCGTCTCATGGGCGTGGCCGATCGCGTATCTGCTGAGAACTTACGTGGTGCGACAGTGCAAATCCGTCGCAGTCATTTCCCGCCGTTAGCTGATAACGAGTTTTACTGGGTAGATCTGATAGGTCATGAAGTTGAAAACCTGCAGGGTGTGTCTTTAGGCGTTGTGGTCGGATTAATGGATAACGGTGCTCATCCGATTTTGCGAGTGGCTGATCTGCCTAATGCAGATCAAAAAAAACCGGAAGAATTATTGATACCGTTTGTTGATCGTTTCGTCAGTAATGTAGATCAAACGGCAAAAAGAATTACGGTAGATTGGGATCGCGATTATCAGTGATGCAATCTGTTTCAGTAGCGGAGAGTGAGCATGCTGTTTGACGTCATTACGCTCTTTCCTGAAATGTTTGCTGCCCTGACTGCATCCGGCATTACGCGGCGCGCATTTGAGCAGAAAAAATTTGGATTGTCGTTGTTGAACCCTCGTGAGTTCACTACTGACAATCATCGTACAGTTGATGATCGTCCATACGGTGGTGGTCCCGGCATGGTGATGATGGCTAAGCCGCTAGAGGCAGCTATCAATGCTGCCAAGGCAAATCAACAGCAGCAACAGGTAAAGCCGCGTGTGATTTATTTGTCGCCGCAGGGATCGACTCTGACACATGCCAAGGTAATGCAACTTGCTTTAGAGCCGGGATTAATTCTTCTGTGTGGAAGATATGAAGCAGTAGATCAGCGTTTGTTAGAGCGCTATGTAGATGAAGAAATCAGTCTGGGTGATTTTGTTTTGTCGGGTGGAGAGTTACCTGCAATGGCATTAATGGATGCCATCATCAGGCAGCTGCCCGGTGTGCTAAATGATGATGCTTCAGCGATTGAAGATAGTTTCGTAAGTGGCTTGTTGGATTGTCCGCATTACACGAGACCTGAAATTTACGAAAACATGCCGGTGCCGGCTGTATTGTTGGGCGGCCATCATGCAGAGATCATTAAATGGCGCCGTGAGCAGGCGTTAGTGGCAACTCTGCAGAAACGGCCTGATTTAATTTTACGAGCGCGTGCAGAGGGATTGCTAAGTAAAAACGACGAGAAATTTCTCGATAAATTTAAGCAATAGACTTAATTTAAACAGCGTTAACAGATTTGCCAGAATTGAAGATTTTTATATCTTCTGTGACAGTTAGTCCGGATAGATAAGTAGTAAGAGCAGGTGAATTTCACCTGATTTTGTAACCCCCATCCTCTACCGGGCAAAGAAGTAATAATATGCGCCGGCATGATGGTAATAGGAGCTAAAAATGGATCTGATCCAGCAACTTGAGCAAGAAGAAATCGCCCGTCTGGGCAAGAACATTCCCGACTTTGCACCTGGCGATACCGTCGTGGTCAGTGTTAACGTAGTCGAAGGCACACGCAAGCGTGCTCAGGCTTATGAAGGTGTCGTTATTTCACGCCGTAATCGCGGTCTGAATTCTAACTTCATCGTTCGTAAAATTTCCTCGGGTGAGGGCGTTGAGCGTACATTTCAGCTGTACTCTCCTTTGATCGCATCGATCGAAGTCAAGCGTCGCGGCGATGTACGTCGTGCCAAGCTTTATTATCTGCGTGAGCGTTCCGGTAAATCGGCGCGTATTCGCGAAAAGCTGCCGAACCGTCGCGTTGTTGCCAAAGCAGCGGAGTAAGCACACTTGTTTTACAGGTAAAAAGGGCACGTATAGTGCCCTTTTTCATTGGATCATCGTATGAGTGCAATAATTTTTGACCCCAGACTGGCGCAGTTAGACACCACAGCAAATGAACCCGCTATTGACCTGGCGCGACTCGATGCTGCATGGCTGCGCAATCGCTTCGCCCATCCGCTGGAATGGCAGCCTGAATTCACGGACGAGCATTTATTGCGTCGCGCGGATCAGCCACTGACATCTGCATCCGTATTAGTGCCTCTAGTCGTTTATCCAGATAGTATGACTTTGCTGCTGACGCAACGCACTGCGCATCTGCATGACCATGCAGGGCAAATCAGTTTCCCCGGTGGCCGCACTGATCCGGAAGACATTGATGTTGTGGCGACTGCATTGCGTGAAACTGAAGAAGAAATCGGGCTGGCACGACAACATATTGAAGTCATAGGCACACTACCAGAATATTTAACCGGTACGGGATTTAAGGTGACGCCGGTCGTGGCGCTGATACATCCGCCATTTGAGCTTAAGGCTGATAGCTTTGAAGTGGCAGAAATATTCGAAGTACCACTGAATTATTTGATGAATGGTGCCAATCACGAGCGACGTTCAGCAGAATTTCCCAATCGTCCCGGTCGACGTACTTTTTACGCAATGCCTTATGAAAGCTATTTTATCTGGGGAGCGACAGCTGGCATGTTACGTAATCTTTATCATTTTTTAAGAGCCTGAAAAATTTAAATAATAGTTACTTATTATTTTCAATGTGATATCGCGTGATTTGATTCCTGGCAAATGCTGCGTTATCTTATGGAGTGCTGGTTTAACAAGGCGTTCAAATGACAATTTTTTCAATATTATTTGTATTGTTTCTTGAGCAGTTCTGGCCACTGAGAGCCGATAATCCGGTCTATAGCTGGATAAGGATTTTCGCTGCGCGGGTAGAGCATAGCTTCAACGCAGGTCGTGCAGAACATGGCCGCATGGCTTGGCTAGTCATGATTTCTGTGATGGTCGTGCCGACGCTGGTTATTCATTGGTTCCTGGCTCTCATAAATCCGTTTGTCCAATTAGCCTGGACGCTATTAATCGTTTATCTGACACTGGGTTTTCGTCATTACAGCCACTACTTCACGTCGATACAACTCGCATTAACAAATAATGATCTGCCTGAAGCTCGCAAACTATTATCTGAGTGGACCAAGCAGGATGCGCGTGACATGGAAGCAGAAGAGATAGCACGATTGGCGGTAGAAAATGCATTGATCACCACGCACAGAAATGTTTTCGGTGTATTTTTCTGGCTATTAATGCCACTCGGACCGGCTGGAGCTGTGCTCTATCGTGTTGCAGAATTTCTTGCAAGGGAATGGGGCGAGTCCGAGCGCATGAAGCAAGAGCTATTCGGTCGTTTTGCAGTTTTCGCATTTTATTGGATAGATTGGATACCTGCTCGCCTGACAGCCATAGCCTTTGCCATAGTTGGTAATTTTGAAGATGCCATTTATGCCTGGCGAAATTTTTCTCGCCGCTGGAGCAATGAAACTGTAGGAATTATTTTGTCAGCAGGCGGCGGTGCAATGGGCGTAAGACTAGGTACACCTGCTGAATATGCCCCCAATGTTCCCTCAGTTGATCTTTCAATGCCGGATGCAGGAATGACAGAAACTGAAATATTGCCCGGTGAGGCTCCTTCATTGCGCGCATTGCAAAGTACCGTCGGCCTGATCTGGCGTGCGCTACTGTTATGGATTTTATTGCTACTGCTATTGTCTGCTGCTGCCTGGCTAGGATAGAGAAGTAAATAATCTAATGTTAGCTGCACTGATTGCAGAGAGTGTCAAATCAGCATCGCAATAATAGTGACATTAATTTTTTTGTGAGCTCTCGTGGTTTAAAATTACACCCGCCTGAACTTTCGTAGAGAAATGCTTTTTGATGGATGCTCCAAACTCTGAATCACCGCAACCCGAATCGAATTTCATCATTCAGGGTGTAACGAGCAATGGCAAAGCATTTCGCCCCAGTGATTGGGCCGAAAGATTATGCGGCATCATGTCACAATTCCACCCAGACAAAATACAAGGTGGCGACAGTCACCTGCAGTACTCCCCCTACGTATTGCCCTCCATGCTCAATGGTATACGCTCAGTCAACGTAGACGGTCGGCTGCGTGAATTCGAACCACTGGCCTTTCATTTTTTATTGAATTTCGCCAAGGACAATGATTTGCGAATCGTCAATCGCACATAAGTTCGAAATTTAATATAAACATGAAGAGTGTTGGCGATAGCACTAACAATCCTTCCTCATTAATCTGGCTTATATCAAGCTCTCGCTGTTTAACAGCCAGCATGATTGCTCGTCATGATTACACACACACCACCACCTGTTCACTCGACCGGATTTTCACTGATAGATCTGATGATTACGATAGTCATCGCATCAGTACTGGCTGCTATGGCCATTCCAGTTTATCGAAATCATATGCAGCAGTCGCGCATCACTGAAGCAACTAGTCAGCTCTCAATATTGCAACTACAACTAGAACA
>CAIVDH010000286.1 GCA_903904635.1 uncultured Burkholderiales bacterium
ACGAACCAGCACCCAGGCCAATATGGTGCCGAATACCAGATTGATGCTTGCTGCAATCAGCGATGAACCAAAACTGAGGCTGTAGGAAGCCATCACGCGTTTAGACGTGACGGCCATCCAAAATGCTTCCCAGCTCATGGCCAGTGTATTGAGGATGACGGCTGATAAGGGTATCAGTACGATCAGGCTCAAATAAAGCACAGTGAAACCCAATGACAAATGAAAACCTGGCATGACGCGGCCGGCCGCGACGGATTTGGCCAGTGGCGTGTGGTGCTTGGCTACGTTGGGGTGTGCCTGCATGAATTACCTAGCGATGGATTTTTATGGTGAAGCTGCGATGATTCCACTACTTGCTTATGATTAAAACGAATCTTTAGGTATGTTGATAGATGAATTTCAAATAAAGAACCGACCACGCGGGTCGGTTCTTTAGATTCAGCACAACTTAAAAGATGTTGATTTAGAAAGCTAGCTGATAACGTGCGACGAGAAAATCTTCTTTTTTGCCGTTGAGTTTTTTGCTGCCGGTGCCGCCGTCAAAGCTGGTCTGTTCCCAGTTGATCGCCACTTTTGAAGACTGATTGTGATACCAGTTCAAGCCCAGTCCCCAGGTTTTTGCCGATGTGGCGTTGGCCGACGTGGTGGCAAAAGTTGTGGTGACTGCGTCTGCGTCTATGGTGTTTTCCTGATAGCGTGCGACCAACTCCCATGCACCCCAGCCACCATCAGTGGTAAACGGGCTGTTAGGTTTGACACCTTTGAAGGACGCATCTTCACCCGTCAGCAGCCAAGAGGCAGTGACATGCCATGCATTGTTTTGTATGCGAGCTTTGCTGGTGCCATTGACTATGTCTTGATTGACCAATGCATATTCAGTCAGTATGCCCACCGGCCCATAATAATAATTTGCCTGTGGCGCAAAACGTGTGCGTTGGCCGTTACTGGTTGTGCCGGTAGCATAAGCGAAGAAACTGTTAGCCTGACCCGGTGTCTTGTAGGAAGGCAGTGCATTGCTGGTGGTATTGCCAGAAGTAGCGGCCAGGCCAAAGCCTAGTCCTTCGAGTTTGCTGCCATCACCTGCGAAAGGTGTCGCAAACAGGCGTGCGGTGATGTCTTTTCCAGTATTGATATCCTGCGCAGTGGAAGACTCACTACCATCGATGATTCCGTTATAAATTCCCACTGAATAATTTAATTTTTTGTCGAGCAGGTCGCCGGATACCGATATACCGAGATCGCGATTAGGCAGTATGTTGTTGCTTACATAGCTGCGTTCTATGAATTTTGTATCTGAGCCTGATTGCAATCTTTCCAGACCGACGGCAGGTTTGAATTTACCAAGGCGTATTTGAAATGCTGGGTCCAGGCGAGCATCCAGATAGGCGTCCACTACACGGGACTTGTTAGTGGCTGTCGTGCCATCGCCGCTTTCACCAAATTCTGGTGTGAAGCGAAAACCATACTTGCCAAATACCGTGCCTTCAAAGGTGGGCCGGATGCGGCGTGCCAGAAAGCCATTGATAGCAGCAGGATAGGCATCATTGCCAAAGGCGCGATAGTCCAGGTGAACCAGACCACGAAATTTATATTCAAACTGACCATCGGCTGATTTAAAGCCAAATCCCTTTTCACCGGCTACCAGTACGGGCGCAGTTTTTTGTTTGGCCACTGCGTCTTCGGTTGCGATTTCCTGTTTGCGATCAAGAATTTTGACGCGCTGATCGAGTTGTTCTATTAGTGATTTCAGGCGTTCAATTTCTTCTTTGTCATCAGCCAGTACAGGATAGGCAGCGCTGATTAAGCTAGCTAGTAGTAGCGGTGACAGAAATGAGGATAAGGATGTGCGTTGCCGTAAATTTTTCTTATACATGACAATTATTCCTTTTATTGATTTTATGGATGGCGTTTATTTTCCGGGTAGATAAATCTGATCAAACACACCACCATCAGCAAAATGTGCTTTTTGCGCTTTTGCCCAACCACCGGCCACTTCTTCAACAGTAAATAGCTTGAGTTTTGGATATTGCGCAGCGTATTTTTTTGCGATTTTTTCGTTGATAGGACGGTAGTAGTTTTGTGCAGCGATTTCTTGTCCTTCATCGCTGTAAAGATATTGCAGATAAGCTTCTGCGAGTTTGCGTGTACCGCGACGATCCACTACTTTGTCGACTACCGCTACGGGTGGCTCAGCGAGTATGCTCACTGAAGGTGCGACGATTTCAACTTTTTCCGGGCCCAGTTCTTTGATGGCCAGCAGCGCTTCGTTTTCCCATGTGATCAAGACATCACCGATGCCGCGTTCTATGAATGTCGTGGTTGATCCGCGCGCACCAGAGTCCAGCACCGGTACGTTTTTATAAATTTTCGTCATAAATTCTTGTGCTGTTTTTTCTGAACCGCCCGGTTGTTTTAATGCATATCCCCAGGCAGCGAGATGATTCCAGCGTGCGCCGCCAGACGTTTTTGGATTGGGCGTAATGACGGAAATACCGGGGCGCGCCAGATCATTCCAGTCTTTAATGCCCTTGGGATTACCCTTGCGGACTAAAAAAACTATGGTAGACGTATAAGGTGAACTGTTATGTGGCAGACGTTTTTGCCAGTCTTTTGCGATCAGGCCGCGATTGGCAATTTCATCAATGTCGTAGGCCAGCGCTAGCGTCACTACATCGGCTGACAGACCATCAATCACAGCGCGCGCCTGCTTGCCGGAGCCGCCATGTGATTGTTTATTTTTTATTTCCTCGCCGGTTTTGGCTTTCCAATGTGCGGCAAAGGCTTTATTAAAATCCTGATACAGCTCGCGGGTAGGATCGTAGGAGACATTTAAAAGCGATGACTCGGCAGCCAGCGCAGTATTGGTGCCCAGTAGCAGGAACGCAACAGCCAGGATGATTTTTTTGTAAGACATATTTCCCTCCACAGGAATTGATTAAGTGGAG
>CAIVDH010000287.1 GCA_903904635.1 uncultured Burkholderiales bacterium
CAGGAAAGGCGTATGGCGGCAGCGAGGCCGCCAAATCCGGAGCCGATCACAATGGCGCTCGGCTTGTTCATGGATTAACTTCCTTTGGATAGTGCAGGTGTGCCGGGCGTGCCAAGTGTACCAGGCGTGATTAACAAGCGAGCAAAGACGCCCGCATTAGTAGGGCCGAATGATTCCAGATCAATACGCACGCCGGTTGCCGGATCATGCAATGTGAGACGACCATCTTTGCGGGCGATTAATTCAAATGGCTGTTCAGGGCCGAGGCCGCGTTTTTTGCGTTCACGCGCCAGAGCACGCAATGCGCCGCGCATGAAACCTTGCTCGCCTTTGATGGTTTGAATTTGCTCGCTGCTGTTGGCGTCAATTACGGCGATAGAACCATCGGCCGTATCTTCAAAACGCAACGCGCGCATGACTATGGGCGCTTCATCCTGCGCATGAATTTCTTGCCCGGATAAACGTACCCACGCCACACTGGCCAGACACACCAGCACTAATGCAGATAGCGCCAGGGCCGGATTAAAACCATGTCGCGATGGCTCGGTCTCGGTTTGATGATTATTTGTGTGTGCGGATTTCATTGCGCCATGGCCGTTGATGACATTGCCACAGGTTTGCGCTCAGCACGCAGCGTGTTGGCGTCAGGGTTCATATTCATGTTTTGTGAATCAGCGTTGCCGCGCACATTTTTCCAGCTTGCATGCAGCAGGCTGGCGACTTGTGCCACTTCAGGCAAGGCACGCAGCATAGGCTGCGGCTGTTTCAAATGCCATGGTCTTGCATGTGGCCACAGATGTAAATAAGCGATGCGGTCCGGCCCTTGCAAATCCAGCGCGATATCGCCTTTGCCGTCTTTGCTGTTTTTAATTTGTGCGGCATCAATGCGCGAGAGGGGCAGATTGAATGTCAGCGTCAGCACAATACCGACGCGCATGATGATGCGTTTGTCGGTGATGGTGTAGAGGGTGGTGCGTGCGGAGAACCAGGCTGTCAATGCAAGCAAGCCCAGCGCAACAGCAGCCAGCAGCGTACTAGTCAACAGTGAGAGCAGATTTTTAGTGATGCCCAGCGCCGGCTCCCAAGACATTACAGCCTGCAAGCCCACCATCAGCGCAAAATAAATCGATAGTGTTTTTAAATGAAATGCGTCATTGCCCAGCATGCGCCAGTCGGGACTGCCTTGCCATAAAATGTGTTCGCCAGCGGGCAGAGGCTCAGGTAGCCCCGGCGCCGCTTCGAACTCATGTTCGTGATTGGACTTCACGCCAGCGGCTCCTGACGGAACGGATCTGCATACAGCAGGCCGGCACCGTAATAGCCCATGATTTTTTCTTCTTCCAGCATCGTGATCTGATCTGCCGTGCGTAAGCCCGGCACATCAACAAACTGATCTGCATAAATTGCCTGCACTTTGACGCTGTGTTTGGTAATACGCGCAAAATTTATCGGTATCAGTACCGCCTTGTCAGAGTCAGCGAGCTTGACTTCAATATAGCGAAACAGCATCTCTGAACGGTCTACCCATAATTCACCGACTGTTCCTGCAACTTCATCATCGGCACCTAACACCGGTAAGCCGCGCGGATCATTATCTTGATGGGCTACGCCGAATTCAGGGTCGGCGCGTAACGGTACGATTTTTGGATCACCATGAAAAGTGGTGTCGGGTATGTCTGCACGATTTGCCCATGCACCTGGGCCTACGCCGGCCAGCAGCGGATTACCAGTCGGCTCGAGTGGCGCGCCTAGCAGACGGTGGCTGGGTTCGGCTTGCAAGAACTCAGGCGCACCGATAGGCGGCGGTGACAGCATTTCATGGCCGTTCGCCAGCTTAAATACCTTAGGGGCAGGCACAGGAGGCCAGCCTTCAATCTGCACCGGCGGATGCCGGCCAGAATCCATGGGATAGCCTTCGCGATGATTTTCGCGCAGCAGGTAATAAATCAGCCCGGCGAAAAATATCCAGAATGCGTAGAGCACAAGCTGTGCTACGTCGATGTACTGCGTGATGGCGCCTGTTTCCATGATGCGTCTCCTTCTTCACAAATGAGTTAGCCGGGAAATTCAGCCAGCCCGAATCTTGTTGAGTCTGTATTAGTTGGTGCATTGCGCCGTCTGACCAGAGGTCCGATGGCAATCAGTACAAAAAACAGCATGTAAATCTCTAAGTGATACACAAAGCTATAACCCGTCACCGGCGAAGTCAGGCTTTCACCCATCCAGCCAGAAGTAGCCAGAGCGCTTACGCCGTCTTTAATCAGCCCGCCTGCTGCAATCGATAAGCCCGCTGCGGTTGCCTGCACCGCGCCCCACGCACCTAATGCCAACCCGGCTTCTTCGCCTTGCTGCAGTGCCATCGCCATGGTCAGCGTGCCGACTGAAAACAAGCCGCCGCCCAAGCCTATCAAGACCGCGCCGGCGCGAAACATCATGGGTGCATCCAGCGGCGCTGAAAAAATTACCAGCGCAAACGCCGGCAGCCCCACGACCGCACCGGCTGCTGCCACTCGGCAGGCATCCACACCGCGCGTAAGCAATTTCGCCGCCACCGCAAAAGCCACCAAGGCACCGGCTGCGGTCAATGCTGTCAGAGCGCTGGTCGCGCCCACATTCAGATGCAGAATCTGGCCGCCATACGGCTCCAGAATGATGTCCTGCATATTGAATGCGCATGTACCCGCACCCACCGTCCATAAAAATCGTTTCACGCCCGGCCGCCCTGCAAATGCGCGCCAGCTTGCGCCAAAATCTGCTTTTTCTTTGTCAAAGCGCGCCTTTGCTCGCTCTGTATTTCGGCCTTCCTGTTTCCACAGTGCCGCCAGATTCATCCAGATCACCATCACGGCCGAACCTTGCACCACCTGTATCAGGCGCAGCGGACTGAAATCAGTCAGTAAATAGCCAAATACAGCGCCACTACCGACCAGCCCTAATAACAGCATGGTGTACATCAGCGCCACCACGCGCGGCCGTGTTTCAGGCGTAGCCAAATCGGTTGCCAGTGCCAGCCCTGCGGTCTGCGTGATCTGCATGCCGGCGCCGACTAATAAAAACGCCAGCCCTGCACCGATGCGACCAACCCACAGCATGCCGGGTTGCGGTTCCGACAGCGCCAGCAAGGCAAACGGCATAATCGCCAGACCGCCAAACAGCAGCAGACTGCCCATCCACATATAAGGCAACCGGCGCAAGCCCAGCGGCGATCTATGCGTATCGGAGCGAAATCCGATTAATGCCCGCATAGGTGCAAACACCAGCGGCAGCGCAACCGACAAGGCAACCCACCACGCTGGCACCCCCAGCTCAACAATCATTACGCGGTTGAGCGTGCCTACCAGCAGCGCTGTAGCCAGGCCTATAGCCAGCTGAAACAGCGACAGGCGCAACAGCCGCGGTAGCGGCAGTTCAACGGTTGCCACATCAGCAAACGGCATCCACTCACGCCCCAGCTTGCCAGCCAGTTTTTTCGAGTAATGCAGCAGCGGCTTCATAAAAAAGGCCGATACAAAAATGCAGACAACAAGTTATTCATGATTGCACTCTAGATCGCTGTCCCAGAACTGTCAACAAAAGTTTACTATTGATTTGTAATTTATAGTTGACACAAATGGGCGGATCTTTCAAGCTACGGTTTCAGGCTATAAAAATGCTTGAGTTAAATCGAGTAATCAAAAAGCAAGATCTCCTCTCAAGGCGCCGTAAGGCGCCTCTTTTTTTTGCCTGAATTGTTTTGCTGGATTTTGCCAATAAGACATGTTTGGTTAAAAAATTTTCAGGTGTTCAACGAAAGACGCTGGATTCCGGCCTGCGCCGGAATGACTGTTGAGATTTAGGCGCTTTTCACACACCCAAAGTCGTTCCGGCGCAGGCCCACTACTGTCCGTAACATTTTCATAGCTTCTCCTCAAGTTGTTGATGGTTCATGTTTTGAAGCTTCTGCGGTCGCGTTCGGACTTTGGGGATGATG
>CAIVDH010000288.1 GCA_903904635.1 uncultured Burkholderiales bacterium
GGCATTTTGACAGCGCTTCTTAAAAATCTGTATCATTTTTATCATAAAATATATGTAAATTTTAGTAGCAATATTTTTTTGCAAAAATCCAGCCTAGAACCCACAATACTTCTCACTAATCTGTATAACAACTATAGGCGACCTTCTAAATTTGACTATCAGTTCTTAAAATAGCAATAAAAATTAAGTTAATAATAAAAGAACAAATGCAAATACACCCTACGCAAGCGAAATTAGTCGTGGCTTTAGTCGAAGATGACGAGCTATTGCGCGAAGAAATTGTGCATCATTTGACGCAAAATAATTTTCTGGTTCATGGCGTAAATTGTGGGTCTGGCCTTGATGACCTGAGTGCCAAAACAGCGATTGATCTTTTTATCATCGACCTTAATCTACCGGGTGAAGATGGGCTGAGCTTATGTAAAAGGCTGAGAAAATCATTGCCTGGTGCCGGTATAGTGATTTTGACGGGCAAAGTGGCATTGCATGACCGGTTAAGCGGCTATAGCGATGGAGGAGCTGATGCTTATCTGACCAAACCAGTCTCACCAGATGAGCTGGTCTTAGTGTTACGCAGTCTGAGCCGGCGTATCAAGCCATTGAATTCTGAAAATGACTGGACGCTCAGTCTAAAGGAAAGAATATTACAAGGGCCGCAACCGGAGCAAAAACTCCGGCTCACCAGCCGTGAAAAAATGCTGCTTGTGGCCTTAATTCAGGCAAATGACCATACACTGAATTCAGACCTGCTTTGTGATCTTTATAGCGATAGCATTTCAGAAGAAGCCATTACGAAACATGCGCTTGAGGTATTGGTGGCGCGTCTGCGCAAAAAATTAAAAGCCGTACAATCTGCGGATGCCGAAACCGCTATCAAATCAGTCTGGGGTGTAGGCTACCAACTATGTCTGTCGATTAATCTGGCAAATTAAAGCCAATTAATGTTTTTTCATTAAGGCGTACCCTTGCTCACTGAACTAGCTAAGCTGACTAAGCTGACTGATCTAAATATGTCACCCATCCTAAAATATAGCAACAGACTTGCTGTAATTGCAGTGGCCGCCATTAGTGCAGGCTGCATCACGCAACAGGTGTCCCAAAGTAGCGACCGGCTAGTGTTTCGCTATAACGTTTATGATTTTTCAGGCAATGCCTATAACAAAGCAAAAAAACAATGTACAGGCACGGATAAAAAACTGGTGCATATAGAAACCGATTGCGGCTTCTTAATTTGTGAAAGTGCGTTTAAATGCGTGGATGCTAAACAATGAAGGTCCTAGTTTCTATGTTTTTCTTACTGACTGCCGGTTTGGCATGCGCAGAATGGACTGCGCTCCATGAAGATAATGACATTATTTATTTTATTGATTTATCCACAAAAAATACAGCACAACGACCACGTATCTCAGTGCTACGCGAATTCAAGCAAGCCACCGTTAATGGCGATCAATCAGCAAAGATTTTGTATGAGGCTGATTGTGAAAAAAATTTGCTACGCCTTATGTCTGGTGTTTATTTAAAAAAAAGCATGGGCAATGGCGAAGTGTCTGGCATGATAAATTCAAATGGCTGGATGCAGCCTGCAGCTCGCCCAATACTGCAAAAAATTTATACGGCCCTGTGCGCCGTCAGTGACTCTGCGAATTGATAATAAAAAATAAGAACGGCGATGACTGCGATAAATCTCGGAGAAAAAATATCCGGTATTGTAAGTTAATCAGATTGCGTGACATTGCTAACGGAATTACCTATCATCTTCGTTTTGTGTACGACTCTAACCGGTACCAATTTTGCTGACAATGACCATCACGACGAACAAACTCTTAAAACATCTGCAAGAGCACCTTTATTGCAAGCTCGGCGTCTCGCCAGTTCATGGTATCGGTGTGTTTGCGATCAGAAGTATAGAAAAAGGCAGCTATCCGCTTAAGACGATAATCAAATACGAAGATATAAATATCAAACCAGATGAATTAAAAAAGCTTCCCCCCTCACTGCGCAAGATGATTAATACTTTTTGCTATGTGGATGGCAAGCGCGCTGAGATTCCTTCTATCGGTCTCAATACCATGCATCTTTCACTGTATCTGAATCACTCCAAAAAACCCAACCTGCGGTTTAATTCAGATGGCGAGTTAGTGGCCATACGCAAAGTGGCCAAAGGTAAAGAATTATTTATCGACTACGACATCAGCTTTGGCGATGAACATGACTTCGATCACTGAGTAAGCAATCAAACAGACTGGCGCAGTTCAAAGTTTTCTGCGCCGGCAAACCCTGGCTGATTATCCGCACTGACTTTGCGCATAGCATTAGCAAGTGCATCACTACGATAAATACAATTAATATCTTCGGGCTTGAAGTCAGTATGTATTGGTGAAGTCAGATCCAGCGCAAGCGGATGTTCAGGGTCAACCAGCCCTACGGCATAGATCGGTTCCTGCTCAGTGACGAATAACGATTTGTAACCGTAGTCCCCTACCGGACCCAGATTGTAATGTTTGTAGCCATGCTCAGCAGTCCAGCGACTTGCCAACAGACAGGCATAAATGCCGGGTGATTTATTTTTATAATCCCGGTTCCACTGACAGAAACTACCGTAGACCTGATTATATTCAGGCAGCACCACCGACACATCAGTGAGCACGAGCTCGCCA
>CAIVDH010000289.1 GCA_903904635.1 uncultured Burkholderiales bacterium
CCCCTCTATCTTCTAATTTTAAAAATCAATCATGAAATATCCTATCCGCATCGGTACTCCGCTTTCCCCCTCTGCAACCAAAGTCATGCTGCTGGGTTCAGGCGAACTCGGCAAGGAAGTTATCATTTCGCTGCAAAGGCTAGGCGTTGAAGTTATCGCCGTTGATCGTTATGCGAACGCACCTGGTCATCAGGTAGCACATCGTTCACATGTTATCGACATGACCGATGGCGATGCGTTGGCAGCGCTCATAGCGCTTGAGCAGCCTGACTTTATCGTGCCGGAGATAGAAGCCATTGCGACAGACAAGCTAGTCGAACTGGAGGCCTCTGGGGCCGTCACGGTCATACCTACGGCGCGAGCTGCGTGGCTAACGATGAATCGTGAAGGCATACGCAGACTAGCCGCTGAAGAGCTGCATTTGCCCACCTCCCCCTATCAGTTCGCAAACAGTCTTGCTGAACTCAGAGCGGCGTGTGATGTGGTGGGATTCCCTTGTATCGTCAAACCCGTGATGTCGTCCTCAGGCAAAGGACAATCCAAATTAAACAGCAGTGCCGATGTTGACTCCGCATGGGACATTGCAGCCAAAGGCGGCAGAGTTGATTCAGGCCGTGTGATCGTTGAAGGATTTATTGATTTTGATTATGAAATTACGCTACTAACTGTACGCGCACTAGGCAGCGATGGAAAAACTGAAACGCAGTTTTGTGAGCCTATAGGACACAAGCAGGTCGGTGGTGATTATGTTGAATCATGGCAGCCGCATCGCATGAATCCGCGTGCACTTGAGCTCGCACACGAGACTGCCAAAAAAATTACAGATAATCTTGGTGGCTTGGGTGTATTTGGCGTTGAATTGTTTGTCAAAGAAAATCAGGTATGGTTTTCTGAAGTCAGTCCGCGTCCACACGATACTGGCATGGTTACCATGGCCAGTCAAATTCAGAGCGAATTCGAATTGCATGCTAAAGCGATACTAGGATTGCCAGTTGATTTGCAACTCATATCACCCGCCGCATCAGCTGTCATTTACGGCGGACAAGATGCGCATAGCATTGCTTACTCAGGCGTAGAACAAGCACTGCGTTTGCATGGTACGGATATCAGATTATTCGGCAAGCCCGAATCTTTTACCAAGCGGCGCATGGGTGTAGTCCTTGCGCGAGGCCATGATGTTGAAGTGGCTCGCAGCCAGGCAAAGCTGGCGGCTGCTTTAGTCAGGCCATTGAAAACTGATTGAGCCATCAGACCATTTTTTTAAGAACCTATTTCCTCATTACCGCAAGCGACAATGGCATCGCCTTTTTTCTGAACTAACAAGATAGGTTCTAAAAATTTCCTTGTATGTGATTTTTTAAAACGTCACCCGGCTTTTGTTCATATTTCTGTTGCTTGATTAATGCGCTATGTACACTTCCGCCTTAGCGCATTAGAGCGGCAATTACTTTCCCAGCTACAACATCATTTTTCAAATTCTCCTCCCCCATTAACAAACCGGATTTCTTAGGTTTTCCTCATTAACCAATTAAATTTATTGGCTATTCAAAAAAAATTTTGGAAATTCTAATAAGTATTTTTCTTGCAAAGGAGAACTACTCTTAAATTTTTTGTGGCGTATACGACACAGAAAATGATCAGTACTAGGTTTATACCCAAGTATAAATTTTTATCTGTAGCACCCCCTCTACCGCGATGGAACTTTTTTCATTAAATTAAGTAATTGAGAAAGTTAAATACTCAATAAAGTGATTGATAAAAATCATTATGAAAAAATATGAGAACTTTGAATGTAATTAAAGTTTTTTTTCGGAAATAAAAATTTAATCAGAAAAGAACATTCAGCCTTAAGGAGGCAGCATGGATATTGAATGGCTAGAAGACTTTCTGGTTCTCTCAGATCTGTCCAGTTTTACTCGTGCAGCACAAAGCCGTAACGTTACACAATCTGCCTTTAGCCGCCGCATCCGATCGCTGGAAGAATGGATAGGTATCTCTCTCATAGACCGAGACACTGTTCCACCACGTCTTACTATGGCAGGCCATTTATTTCGCGATGCTGCGCGTGAAATGGTAAGGCAGTTACATGATGCGCGCATCGCTCTGGGACATCGCAATCATGCATTTTCAGGCATGAAATTTTTTGTTTCTCATTCATTGGCAGAACATTTTTTACCTGAATGGTTATCAAGTCTCACTAAGAGCATCAACAATTTAAAATTTGAAATATCGAATGGAGAAACCTATGACGGAATACTGGCACTATCAAGTGCGCGATCAGATTTTCTTATGGTCTACTACAGTCCGCTGGCACCTATGAGTCTGGAAGAAAAATCCTATCCTTCCATTTATCTTGGCAGTGACCGTCTGATACCTGTTTGTGCACCCAATGAAGCAGGCGAGTCAGTATTCCCCTTGCTAGATACAAAGTCTCGTAATTTGCCTGTCCTAAACTATCCGCCAGAAACATTTTTCGGCCGACTTTGTAATGGCATTAATCGTTTTAGCACTAGCCATCCACAGTTCAACATTATTGCGCAGAGTCCTTCAACACGAATACTGCATTCTCTTGCATTAAAAGGCTTAGGAATTGCATGGTTACCAGAGCGCTGCGTAAAAGCTGATCTTCTTGCCAATCGGCTTTTACAGTCCGGTAGCGATGCGTGGTGCTGCAATCTCGAGATAAGACTTTATACGTCCCAGGAACGGTCGCGTATTCTTAAGCCAAATCTATGGGAAAACATTAAAAATCTTCATGAAACAAAACTTTTGTTTACCTAAATCAAATTGAATTTTTCAAAGAGCGCCTTTCAAAATTAGGCTGGCAAGGCGAAGCAACGCAGTCATCGTGATTTTGATAGACGCTCTAAACTTTA
>CAIVDH010000290.1 GCA_903904635.1 uncultured Burkholderiales bacterium
GGCTCACCCTGAAGGCGAAGCCACGCCCGACAGCCGGCCCGCGGTGTGCGAGGGGCCTCTCACTGGCAGGCTGAAGCTGACGTCCCCAGTGCCGAAGCGGGCCGCGGCGCCCTGGCCCACCTCTCGGCGGCGAGGTCCCTGGCGGGCTTGTTATTGCGTTGTATGCTGACAGCACCTTCCCAATATACAGCGCCAGTCGATGTGCGTGAATCGAGTTCCTGATCATCCTGCAAGGGCTGCAATTGCCACCGTGTGATATCTGCTGCAGTTTTGTTTGCTTCACCCATGCCAATTTCTATTACCATCTCAACCGGATAGGTGGCACCAGTGCGGGGTGAGCGCCAGGTTCTTTGCGGCAGAAAGCGTATGTCTTTATCCTGATATTGCGTGGTTTTTCCATTTGATTCACGCAGTGTCGCATGTTGCCAGAGTGTGCTGCCATTTTTACCGCGGATGCGAAATGCCATGAGCGCGGCACCATCATCCAGATTGGCACCTACCCAGTCCCAGCCTGCCGCATCGGTTGCCAGCACCGAGCTAGACCATTCATGATCCAGCCACGCCTCTCCACTGACAGCCACTGTCTTGCCCGCTCTTTGCACTGTGCCGCTCACTTGCAAATGCGGCTCGCTGTAGTAATAGCTTGCCTGTTGCGGCTTGGAGCCTTTGCGTGAATAGCCTTGCTCGCCTTGTAAAAGTAGTGGTTGCGTTGGCGTAAGCGTGAGTGTCAATGCAAAATCGCGCGCCGGCATCGTGATCTGATAGCGACCATCTGCAGCACGCTGCATGCGCCAGTTATGTAGTTTGATATTAGTGTCACCAGTTTTTGCTTCAGCCAATCCCATACCAGCGCGTGCAATTTTCTGGTCGTGCTGTAGCTTGCCGATACTTGGATCAGACAAGGCTGCATGCGCAATAATCAGTTGTGTCGGTGCAAACCCGCTGGGATTAGTACGATCATGATCCGTTGCTGAGCGAAAGAACGTGACTTGAAAGCCTAGCGGTTTTTTATCAGGCGTTTGCAGCCAACCCGTTACATACCACCACTCAGTACGAAAATCTGGATGCGCACCACGGTCTTGTGGAAAGCTGAGTGGTCGCTGCGGCACAACTTGTGAAAATTCAGGTGGCTGCGCGTTTGCAAGCATTGCTGTCAGCAGGATAAGCGCTGGGCATAGGAATTTTTTTGCGTGTAAAAAATACATTACCAATCCTCTCGCACGGCACGCACTGCGCTGCCAGCAATTGCCATCCTGCCTGACAGCACTGCAGTGAGTGCTGCTGAAGCTAGCAGTGTAGTAGCGACGATGAATAACAGCGGCCAGGGCATGTGCATTTGCATCGTCCAATGAAATGATTGAGGGTTCACAACGAATACTAATATCAGGCTGATACACCAGCCCAGTAAAAATCCGACAACAATTGCCAACCCAGCCAATAAGCTGCCTTCACCAGCCAGGAGCATCAGTATTTGCCTGCGCGATACACCGACGTGCCGTAACATGCCGAACTCGCGCGCGCGCGCCAATGTCTGTGCAGAGAAGGTTGCGGCGACACCAAACAGTCCGATGATGATAGCGACACCTTCGAGTAAATAAGTAATAGCAAAACTACGATCAAAAATTTTCAAACTGATAGCGCGTATCTCACCCGGCTCGGCAAATTCAAGTGCATCGCCAAAGGTTAACGCCTGTAGTTGTTTCTTTAGTGTGGTGGTAGTCGTATCACGGTTGAGCCAGATTGCCATGTCATTAATCTGCATATCACCAGAGAGCATTTGATAATCCGACAGGCGTATCTGTAGTGCGCCTGACTGCCGCGCATAATCACGCCATATACCGGCCACTGTAAACAGATGCGGCTTGCCGCCAATCGAAATTTGTACTGACTGATTTTTTTGCCAGCCATATAAATCGACCATCGCTTCTGAAATCCACACTGGTCGTGATAAGCCTTCCAGAGATGAGCCTACCATTGGTAAGACACGCTCTGCAGGTTCGGTATTAATTGAGCGTGCAATTAATGCCACTGCCGGACGCGCAGGATTTAAGGTAAACGAAAGGTTGCGGGTTTTTTCCACGCGCAAAATGCCGGGCAGGGCAGCAATCTGTTTTTGTTCTTCCAAATTGAGCACACCGTTTTCACCGCCAGTGGCAGTGCGTACATACATATCAGCCGACAGCAAATGCTGTAGCCAATCGTCCACCGATACACGAAAGCTCGTCACCATAATGGCCATCGCTACCATCAGCGAAAAACTGGCCAGTACACCAGAGAGCGCAATCGATGCCTGATTCGGTGCATTGGCCAAACGCGCCAGCGTCAGGCCGCTAATGATGCCATGACTATGCATGGATAATTTTGTAAATAGCCAACCTGCAAGACGTGGCATTAAAGCTATGCAGCCTATGAGTAGCAAGACGATTGCCAGATAACCAAACACAGGCAAATCTGCAACCGGAGGCATTTGAGTCAGTACAGCGCCAACAAAAATCATCATCAATGCAGGCCAAGGCGTGGCTAACGAAGCAAGAGCGAGATCTTCACTACCCGCTTTAAGTGCTGCAGCCGGTTTTGCGCGCGAGGCTTCTATTGCAGGTGACAAGCTGCCCAGTAAAGCGACACCGCTTCCACCTATAAAAAAAACAAATGCAGCAACAGGGCTAAATTGTAGTTGCGGTTGCA
>CAIVDH010000291.1 GCA_903904635.1 uncultured Burkholderiales bacterium
TATAAAAATAAAAGCGGAACAAGCAGTCGATTGCGTCGTTAAATAAATGTATCGATCAGCGCAATTAATTAAAATTTGTGACCTTCATAATGCGATCAATTGTTTGCTGGGGTCAGCAAAGCTGAATGACATCAATCCAGAAACCTATTTGCGCCATGTCTTGACAGTGATCGCGGAACATCTGGTCAATCGTGTAGCAGAGCTCTTGCCTTGGAATCGTACGATCGGTAGCTAGCTAGCAGATTGCCTCATAGGCGTCACGACGGTGTTTACCGGATGGTTACATTATTCGCAGGCGAATGATTATTTCTGATGAGGTTTTTTATAAAGAGCTGTCAATAGGAGCTGTAAGGGGGGAAGGGTTTTGTGCAGGCAGAATGACGTATGGCCTGAGAAATGCGGGATGCGATTAATCGCTATCGTATTGCGCAATAAATTTTGAAGTCGCTGGATCCTAGCTTGCGCCCACTGCTGTCAGGAAGATTTTATGGTCAATTGTTTTTGATAGAGCATTAGCTGGCTGATTGGATCCCAAGGAAAAACTTGTTGCTTGCGCCAGTAAAGACGCTGGTTTCCGGCCTGCGCCGGAATGACGGCAGTAGTTTGGAATGCGCCTATAACTCAACGGTCGTTCCGGCGCAGGCCGGAACCCAGTGTCTTTAGTTTGTTAGCGTGATCTTGTATTTAAATCAACGCGCCGTTACAAAAAATTCCATCATCTCTGCCAATAATAATTCCGGCGCTTCATCCGGAATAAAGTGCCCTGCTGGCAGTGCCTTACCTGTCACTTTGGTCAGCGCTTTATCCTGCCAGTCAGTTAACGGTGTAAATAATTTCGCAATAACACCATGCTCACCCCACACCACATGTAACGGACAGGTGATCTTGTTGTGCGCATGATCCTGATCGTGAATCAGATCAATCGTGGCTGCCGCGCGATAATCTTCGCAGCCCGCATGGATCATGGCAGGATCACAGAAACAGCGGCGATATTCCGCCATTGCTTCAGCAGTAAAAAAATCCGTGCTGCCTTTTGAGCCCAAACCACCGAGTGTGTAATTTATAAAAAATTCTGCGTTATTGCCTATCAATGTCTCCGGTAATGGATAAGCTTGCGACAAGAAAAACCAATGATAATAAGCACTCGCAAATCGCTGCTCAGTCGCTTCGAACATCGTGCGTGTCGGTGAGATATCAATAATCATTAATTTTTTTACGCAATCAGCATGATCCAGCGCCAGCCTATGCGCAACACGGCCACCGCGATCATGGCCGCATACATCAAAGTCGGCATAACCCAGCGCGTGCATCAGCGCCACCATGTCTTGTGCCATTACGCGCTTGGAATAATTTTCATGGTTCGCTGAGCCGCGCGGTTTTTCGGAATCACCATAGCCACGCAAATCAGGCATCACCAATGTGAAATGCAACGCGAGCTGATCAGCAATCTGATGCCAAATCACATGCGTCTGCGGAAAACCATGCATCAGTAATAGCGGTGGACCTTTTCCACCATGGCGAAAATTAATTTTCACGCCATTGACGTCGCGTTGCGCGAGATTGAAATTTTCAAACATTAATTTTTCTCCAAAAATTTCAATAAACCTTGCAGCGCATGTATCGCGGTTTGTTCGCGCACCGCATGACGGTCACCTGAAAAAATTATGCGCTCTGTTTCTACATGATTGCCTACTGCCCAGCCAAAACAAACCGTACCCACCGGCTTGCCCGGCACTGCGCCTGCCGGACCGGCAATACCGGTAGTGGAAAGGCTGATTTGTGCATGGCTGTTAGCCAGTGCACCTGCAGCCATGGCGGCTGCTACTTCCACGCTCACAGCGCCATGCTTTGCAAGTAAGTCAGTCGATACATGCAGACATTCAGTCTTGGCCGCATTCGAGTAAGTGACATAGCCGCGATCAAACCAGCCTGATGATCCGGCGATATCGGTAATTGCTTGTGAAATGCTGCCGCCTGTCAGGGATTCGGCTGTGCTGAGCATCCAGCCTTTTTTTTGTAAGGCGGCGCCTGCACGCGCTGCCAGATCTCGGAGGTTTTCCATGATTTAAATCATGCGCCACAGCGCTAACACCAGCAGCGTATAAAACGCAGCCATGATGTCATCCCACATGACGCCAAAGCCGCCTTTATAGCGACGTTCAAGCTGGCGTATAGGCGGTGGCTTGACCATATCAAAAAAACGAAACAGCACAAATGCCCAGCATTGATAAGTAAAACTGGCTGGCATGACCAGCACTAGCACCAGCCAGATTGCAATGATTTCATCCCACACCATACTGCCATGGTCCGCAATGCCCAGATCACGCCCGGTTATTTCGCAAGCCCATATGCCGATAAAAAATCCCACCACAATAATGGCCAGCCAAACCTGCGGCGTGAACAACAGTGGCCAGCGTGTAGACAAAACATAAAAAGAGAGCCAGCCAAACAGCGTGCCCACTGTGCCCGGCATGATGCGTGAAAGGCCGCTGCCAAATCCCTGCGCCAGTATGTGTGCCGGATGAGCCAGCATGAAGCGCGAAGTAGGCCGCTTGATTTGCACAGTTTGTCCCTGTTCCAGAGTCGTCATATTTTGCTGAAATGATCAAAAGAGTTCGGTGTAATTGCGAGGGTCTTACCGTTTGCATCGGTGACTTGCAAACCTGCTGCAGTAATACTGCCTATACGGGTTACAACGGTACTGCTTGCAAGTGCCGCTGCCTGTACGGCATCACGATGTGATGTTGGTGCAGTAAAGCAGAGTTCATAATCATCGCCGCCATTTAGCGCAAATTCGTGCTGAGTTTCACCAGGTTGCGTAGCAAGTAATATCGCATCATAAGGTAGTGCATCTGCGTTGATGACGGCGCCGACATGGGATCGCTTAAGTATATGACCCAGGTCACCCAGTAAGCCATCGGACACATCGATGGCCGCATGTGCGATATCACGTAGTGCCATGCCAAGCGCCACGCGTGGAGTGGGACGGTGCAAGCGTTCGGCAGCAATGGCCAGACTGGCTGCATCAAGCGCTAACGTATTTTGCAGCGCTGCCAGTGCTAACCGCGCGTCACCTAAAGTGCCGGAGACCCACAGATCATCACCTGCAATGGCTGCGTCGCGCCGCAATGCTTTGCCGGATGGGATTTCACCGAACACAGTAATGCAAATTGTCAGCGGCCCCTTGGTGGTATCACCACCAATTAGCGCAATATCATGCTTATCTGCTAACGCCAGCATGCCATGTGAAAAATCAGCCAGCCATGCTTCATCTATCGCCGGCAGCGACAGTGCCAGCGTAAAGCCTAATGGTTGTGCGCCCATCGCCGCCAGATCAGAAAGATTGACTGCCAGTGATTTATGCCCCAATGCACCGGCTTCTGTGCCTGCAAAAAAATGCCGGCCTTCGACCAGCATATCGGTGGAGATCGCCAGCTCATATCCGGCTCTGGGCGCAATCAGCGCACAATCGTCGCCCACGCCAAGTTTCACCGCACTGCCAGCGCGCGGTGTGCGGGTGAAATAACGGGCAATTAAATCAAATTCTGACAACATGCCGGGATTGTACCCAATGAGAGAGCAGGTCTGGGTGTAGCAGGTTAAAGTACAGCGGTATTCTCTGACAGGAAAATGACCCGGGTCTGATAAAATCAGACCCTTCGCAGTATGCAAAAGTATCAAGGAAAGCCGCACAACATGGACTCAGATAGCCTAGAAAAAAAAGAACTCCGCCAACAATTCCGTCAGGCGGCTCTCGAATATCATGAATTTCCCACGCCGGGGAAAATCAGTGTCAACGCAACCAAGCAGTTAACCAATCAGCGCGATCTGGCACTGGCCTATTCGCCTGGAGTGGCTGCTGCTTGTGAAGAAATCGTTGCTGATCCGACCAATGCTTTTCGCTACACAGCGCGGGGCAATCTGGTTGCCGTCATCACCAATGGCACCGCCGTTCTTGGACTGGGCAATATTGGCCCGCTCGCCGCCAAGCCTGTGATGGAAGGCAAGGGCGTGCTGTTCAAAAAATTTGCCGGCATTGATGTATTTGATATTGAAGTTAATGAAACCGATCCCGATAAATTGTGCGACATCATCGCCGCGCTTGAGCCCACCTTTGGTGGTGTAAATCTGGAAGATATCAAAGCACCGGAATGTTTCTATATTGAGCGTAAGCTGCGCGACCGTATGAAAATACCAGTCTTTCATGATGATCAGCACGGCACGGCCATCATTGTTGGTGCCGCCATCATGAATGGCATGAAAGTCGTCGGCAAAGAAATGAAAGATTGCAAGTTGGTTGTCTCTGGCGCTGGCGCTGCTGCACTTGCTTGTTTAGACCTGATTGTTGATCTGGGTTTTCCGATCAAAAATATTTATGTCACCGATCTGGCTGGTGTGGTCTATCAGGGCCGTAAGGAATTAATGGATCCTGACAAAGAACGTTTTGCGCAAGATACCCAAGCCCGCACGCTGGCTGAAGTTATACCTGGTGCAGATATTTTCTTAGGCTTGTCTGCCGGCGGTGTGTTGAAACCGGAAATGGTGCGCGCCATGGGGCCGCGTCCGTTGGTGCTGGCATTAGCCAATCCTACGCCTGAAATTTTGCCTGAAGAAGTACGCGAAGTACGTGACGATGCCGTGATTGCCACGGGCCGATCCGATTATCCGAATCAGGTTAATAACGTATTGTGCTTTCCGTATATTTTCCGTGGCGCGCTGGATTGCGGCGCCACCACCATTACGCGTGAAATGGAAATCGCAGCAGTGCATGCGATCGCCGAATTGGCGCAGGCGGAACAATCCGATGTGGTCGCCACCACATATGGTGTGACGAATTTATCCTTCGGCCCCGACTATCTGATTCCCAAGCCATTTGATCCGCGTCTGATGATGAAGATTGCGCCGGCAGTGGCGCGTGCGGCAGAGCAGTCTGGTGTGGCGCTGCGCCCTATCAAGGACATGACAGCCTACATGGGTCGCTTGCAGCAATTCGTGTATCACAGCGGCAGCTTCATGAAGCCTGTTTTTACTATCGCTAAAAAAGCACCGGCCGCTAAAAAACGCATCGTCTTTGCAGAAGGTGAAGAAGAGCGCGTATTGCGCGCTGTGCAGGTTGTGATTGATGAAGGCCTGGCCAAGCCAATTTTGATCGGCCGTCCGGCAGTGCTGGCGCAACGTATAGAAAAATATGGTTTGCGTCTGCGACTCGACACTGACTTTGAAATCATCAATCCCGAGCGCGATGAACGTTATCGCTCTTACTGGGAAACCTATTTGTCGATGACGATCCGTAAAGGCATCACCGAGCAATATGCGAAGCTGGAAATGCGTCGTCGTCATACATTGATTGGTGCCATGGCCATACACAAGGGCGATGCAGACGGCATGATCTGCGGCACCTACGGCACCACCGATTTGCATCTTGGTTATATCGATCAGGTGCTGGGCAAGCGTAAAGGTGTACATACTTACGCAGCAATGAATGCGCTGATTCTGCAAGATCGTCAGGTTGTGCTGGTCGATACGCACGTCAATGAAAACCCCACCGCCGAGCAGCTCGCCGAGATCACTATCATGGCCGCAGAAGAGATGCGCCGTTTTGGTCTGCAACCGCGTGCGGCATTATTGTCCCATTCAAATTTCGGTAGTGCACAGAGTGAATCTGCGAAAAAAATGCAGGCCGCGCTGGCGCTGATAAAAGAGCGTGCACCTGATCTGGAAGTCGATGGTGAAATGCATGGCGACACCGCACTCGATGCCAGACTGCTCAAGCAAACTATGCCGGATACGCGCTTGCAGGGCGATGCCAACTTGTTGGTGATGCCTAATATTGATGCGGCCAATATCGCCTACAACTTGTTGAAAGTAGCGGCCGGTAATGGTGTTGCGATCGGCCCTATCCTGCTGGGCTGTGCACGAGCAGTGCATATACTGACGCCATCAGCCACGGTGCGCCGTATCGTCAACATGACAGCGTTAGCGGTGGTTGATGCAGTCTCGCAGCGATAATTCTGTTAACTGGCTGATGAGACTCGCTCAGTTGAACACGTGCGCGCGCAGACTATCTGCATCTGTATCCGGATATAAGGTCAGGCCTTGAGTCAACCTCCGCTCATTGTTGATCTGGATGGCACGCTCATCCTTACCGACACGCTGCATGAAGCAGCGTTGCGAGCATTGCGCGACAAACCAGCAGCGCTGATGCGTATTCCGTATTGGCTCTCTAAAGGCAAAGCGTATTTAAAGCAGCAGCTCGCCGCCGCTACCGAGTTTGATGCCAGCACTTTGCCGTATAACCAAAATTTTTTATCGTGGCTGGTGGCGCAACATAAGCTGGGTCGCTCACTGATTTTATGCACCGCCTCAGATCAGTCCATGGCACAGGCAGTGGCCGCACATCTGGGCATATTTGATGCTGTCATTGCCAGCGATGGCATCACGAATCTTGCCGGCGGCAACAAAGCACACGCACTGGAACAACGCTTTGGTCGCGCCGGCTTTGATTACGCCGGTAACGCCGAACCTGATCTGAAGGTATGGCAATACGCGCGCCGCGCCATCGTTGTTAATGCCTCTGCAGCGCTGGCAAAAGCAGCAGGCGCTTGCTGTGAAGTTGAGCAGGTATTCGCCCGCGCTGATATCGGGTTATCCGTATGGCGTCGAGTATTGCGGGTGCATCAGTGGATGAAAAATTTGCTGCTGTTTGTGCCGCTGTTAGCTGCACATCAGATTCCGAGCACTGTCGATGCGATGGCATTACTGTTTGCCTTTTTTTCTTTCAGCCTGTGCGCATCCGCTGTTTATATAGGTAATGATTTAATTGATCTTGATAGCGATCGCCAGCATCCGCGCAAAAATAAACGACCCTTCGCAGCAGGCTTGGTGCCAGTTGCTTATGGCATCGTGTTAGCGCCATTGTTGCTGCTGGCATCGGTATGTTTGGGAATGCAAGTGCAGGGCAGTTTTTTGGCTTGGCTGGGATGTTATTTTTTACTCACCTGCGCTTACTCGCTGGTTTTAAAGCGTTTGGTGCTGCTGGATTGCCTGACACTGGCCATGCTGTATACCCTGCGCCTGATAGCGGGCGCGGCGGCGGCGCACATGGGCTTGTCGTTCTGGTTGCTCGCCTTCGCCGTATTTTTATTTTTATCGCTGGCATTTGTAAAACGCTATGCCGAGCTGGAAGCACAATCACATAGCGGTAAACAAAAAGCCCATGGGCGCGGTTATTACACCAATGATGCGCCGCTGGTGCAAACGCTGGGTGTGACATCCGGTTTTGCTGCTGTCGTGGTGTTGGCTTTATATTTAAATAGCGATGCGGTGGTCATGCTGTATCAGACACCTGAATTCGTTTGGGGTGCCGTGCCGGTCATGCTGTTTTGGGTGAGCTGGGTGTGGATGCAGGCACATCGCGGCAAAATGAATGATGATCCACTCGTGTTTGCGCTGCGTGATCCTGCCAGTTTGTTTGCAGGCTTGGTGTTTGCCATTGTTGTGTTGATCGGTGCGCGGGGCTGGCCTTGGTAGCCGTGTCCTCATGGGGTCGGCTGGGTAGTTGGGAACATGATGCGCGTGTCTTGCAGCGCGGCGCGCAGATCTTGCCGGTGCAAGCTGGCATGACTGGTCTGGCCTATGGCATGGGTCGCAGCTACGGCGATATTTGTCTCAATCCCGGTGGCATGCTGTGGCAAACCAGTGGGCTGGACAGATTCATTCGCTTTGATCCTTCACTAGGCAGGTTGGTGTGTGAGCCCGGCGTACTATTGCGTGATATTCAACAGGTGATGGTGCCGCGCGGCTGGATATTGCCCGTAACGCCAGGCACGCAATTCGTCACCATCGGTGGTGCAGTTGCCAATGATGTGCATGGAAAAAATCATCATGTAGCCGGCTCATTGGGTGACCATGTCAAGCGGCTGGTGTTGTTGCGCACAGATGGCAGTGTGATTACATGTAGTCCTACAGATCAGCCAGAATGGTTTCAAGCCACCGTAGGCGGCATGGGGCTGACTGGTGTCATCACCGAAATAGAAATCCAACTGCATAAAATTGCCGGCCCTTGGTTGGAAGTGGAGACACTGCCCTATGAAAATCTGGATGAATTTTTTGTGCTGGCAGATGCTTCTGAGGCTAACTGGGATTACACCGTTTCCTGGATAGATTGCATGAGCCGTAAAGGGCGCGGCATTTTTATGCGTGCTAATCATGTGGCCGCCGATTTGCCGGCGCCTCTGCAAGCGCGCAAACTCAGCATACCCTTAGTGCCACCGGTTTCATTGATTAACAAATTTTCACTCCAGCCATTTAATGCGCTGTATTTCAATCTGAAAAAACAGCAGGCCGGAAAAAGTATTTCACATTACCAGCCTTTCTTTTATCCGCTGGATAATCTGCTGCAATGGAACCGCATTTACGGGCCTAAAGGTTTTTATCAATACCAGAGTGTCGTGCCACGCGAACATGGCCGCGATGCAGTACACGCCATGCTGCAAGAGATTGCCCAAGCAGGTGCCGGTTCTTTTCTGGCAGTGTTAAAAACATTTGGTGAGCGTGAACCAGTGGGCATGATGAGTTTTGCTCAGCCGGGTGTGACACTGGCGCTGGATTTTGCCAACAAGGGCGCCGAAACCTTGCAATTATTTACCAGACTCGATGCCATAGTGCGTGAAGCTGGCGGCAGGCTCTATGCTGCCAAAGATGCGCGCATGCCACGCGAATTATTTGAGTCAGGCTATCCACATCTGGATGAATTTTTATCATACCGGGACCCCGGTATCAGCTCGGCGCTTTCACGGCGTCTGACAGGAAGCTAATCGTGACTACCAATAAAAAACAAATCGTCATCGTGGGTGCCACCTCCGCTATTGCGGAACAATGCGCACGCATCTGGATTAAAGAAGCGCCAACAGAGCTGATACTCATCGCGCGTGATGCAAAGAAAACCGAAGCACTGGCAATTGATCTGCGGCTGCGTAGTACGGAAGCAAGTGTGCGTGTCTTTGCAGTCGATTTTTTTGATATCGTCGCCATTGCCACGTTGATAGACAAACTGTGCGCCGAGCGCTGTCCTGATATTGTATTAATTGCACATGGCTCTTTGTCCGATCAGGCGCAATGTCAGCAAGATCTGGTGGCAGTATGTGAAGCGCTGGAAATCAATGGCATGTCACCAGCGTTATTTGCAGAGGGCTTTGCCGGCCATATGGCAAAACATAATGCCGGCACGCTGGCACTAATAGGCTCAGTCGCAGGCGACCGTGGCCGCAAATCAAATTATATTTATGGCGCGGCCAAAGGTTTGATCACACGCTATGCACAAGGCTTGCAGCATCGGTTCGCTGGTACCAACGTTAAGGTGGTGCTGATCAAGCCCGGACCAACTGCCACGCCCATGACGGCACATTTGCCGCAGCAGGGATTTGCATCAGCAGTGACTGTTGCCAGTTACATAGTCAAAGGCATACAGCAGGGTAAGGCGGTGGTTTATGCGCCAGGCAAATGGGCGCTCATCATGATGATCATTCGTCACTTGCCGACTTTCGTGTTTAATAAACTCAATATATAAAATAGACAATCTGGTGATGAAAAATATCCGCATCGTTTTGCCAGGAGGCGCTGGACTAGTCGGCCAAAATCTGGTCGCACGCCTGAAAGCACGCGGCTACACCGATATCGTCGTACTCGACAAGCATCGCGCTAACCTCGCTGTATTAAAAAATGTACAGCCTGATATCGCGGTAGAGTATGCAGACCTGGCTGTGCCGGGTGCATGGCAAGAACAAATTGCTAATGCCGATGTGGTGGTGATGCTGCAGGCGCAAATAGGCGGACATCATATTGAAGATTTTGTGCGTAACAATATTGATGCCACGCGCCTGATTCTTGAAGCTATAAAATCTGGCAAGGGTGCACAACTCGTGCATATCAGTTCATCCGTTGTGGAATCTGTGGCGGATGATTTTTACACCAACACCAAAAAAGATCAGGAACGCATGGTGCTCGAAAGTGGCATCGCTTGCCCTGTGCTGCGTCCTACTTTGATGTTTGGCTGGTTTGATCGCAAGCATTTAGGCTGGCTGTCACGCTTCATGCAAAAGGTGCCGGTGTTTCCCATACCCGGTCATGGCCAGTATATGCGCCAGCCTTTGTATGCCGGTGATTTTTGTAATGTCATCATCAGCTGCATAGAAAATAAAATCACTACGGGTATTTACAATATTTCCGGTCACGAAAAAATTAATTACATAGACATGATTCGTGAAATAAAACAGGCTACGAAGGCACGTACGCTAATCATGAAAATCCCCTACAGTTTGTTTTATGCACTGATCTGGAGCTGGGGAATTTTTGATAAAAACCCGCCATTCACAACGCAGCAATTAGCGGCACTGAGTGCAAAAGATGAATTTGAAGTCATAGACTGGCCCGGTATTTTTGGACTGTCGTACACGCCGTTTGCGCTGGCGATCAATGAAACCTTCAATGATCCTGTGTATGGCAAAGTCGTTTTGGAGTTTTAGATGCAGGCAATAAATCAATCAACACAGCAATCAACTCAGCAGCAAACAAAACAAGGCCAGCGCATAGCCGTACTCGGCGCCGGGCCTATGGGCTTGGCGGTGGCGTATCAGCTGGCGCGCGATGGTCATCAGCCGGTCGTCTTCGAAGCCGATGATCGCGTGGGCGGCATGACGGCGATGTTTGATTTTTCCGGATTGTCCATCGAACGCTATTATCATTTTCATTGCATATCTGATACAGCGTTTTTGACTATGCTGGAAGAATTGGGCATTGCAGAAAAAATGAACTGGGTCGAGACCCGCATGGGTTACTGGTATCAGGATAAATTACAGCCATGGGGTAATCCGGTTGCACTACTCAAGTTTAACGGCCTAAGCATGGTCGCAAAATTCCGTTATGGCCTGCATGCTTTTCTTTCTACCAAACGTAATAACTGGAAGCCGCTGGATAATGTAGAAGCCACAGGCTGGATAAAACGCTGGGTAGGTGCAGAGGCCTATGAAGTTTTATGGCGCCGTTTGTTTGACTATAAGTTTTACAACTACACTGACAATCTTTCTGCTGCATGGATATGGAGCCGCATACGTCGCATAGGTCGCTCGCGCTATAGCTTGTTTCGTGAAAAACTCGGCTATCTGGAAGGTGGCTCATCGACCTTATTGCATGCCATGCATGCTGCTATTGAAGCGCACGGTGGCATCATCAATCTGCAAACCCCGGTCAGTAAAGTACATATTGTGGATGGCAAAGTGACCGGCCTTGCTTACGGAGACAAATCGGAGCAATTCGATAAAGTCATCAGCACTGTGCCGCTACCGTATGTATCGCGATTAATGCCGGACTTGCCGGCTGAAGTGTTGGAAAAATTTAATGCAGTAAAAAATATTGCCGTCGTGTGCGTCATCGTCAAACTGCGCTGCAGCCTGACAGAAAATTTCTGGCTGAATGTGAATGATCCTGAGATGGATATACCGGGTCTGGTCGAGTATTCCAATCTGCGACCCTTGGACGATCATATCGCGTATGTACCTTTTTATATGCCGGGCGAGCATCCTAAATTCGCCGAGCCTGATCAGGTTTTTTTAGATAAAGTTCGACGCTACTTCAAAAAAATTAATCCTGCTTTGACAGATGCAGATTTTATCGAGTTGCGCGCCAGCCGCTATCGCCATGCTCAACCTATATGCGACCCCGGCTATCTGGATAAATTGCCGCCAGCAGACTTGCCTGTAGAGGGTCTGTGGGTGGCAGATACTTCTTATTACTATCCGGAAGACCGCGGTATTTCCGAGAGCATCGCGTATGGCAGAGAGATGGCTAAAAATGCAGCTAAAAAGGCAGTGGCGTGATCCGACAATTTTTATCCAGACAATTTATAGTTTTTTTGGCCACAGGCGCGACCGCAGCGGCAGTCAATTTCGGCTCTAGAATTTTTTATAATCAATGGCTGGATTTTTCAACTGCAGTGATCCTTGCCTATCTTACGGGTATGGTGACAGCTTTTTTTCTGGCGAAAATTTTTGTATTTAAAACCAGTCAGCAATCCATGCAACGCAGCGTGGTTTTTTTCATGCTCGTGAATCTGGTTGCCGTAGCGCAGACCTGGGGCA
>CAIVDH010000292.1 GCA_903904635.1 uncultured Burkholderiales bacterium
ATTTAGTGTTGAATGGTTTTGGCGATGCAGCCGAAATCGAGGCTTTGCGTGCTGGATTAGCTTTGAAATATGGCGTCAAGGTGCTGTATGACGGCGCTGACATGAGTAAGCCTGAGCAGATTGAAGCCATGATGATTAAAGCGGAAAAAGATCTCGGCGGTATCGATATTCTGGTTAATAACGCTGGCATTCAACACGTAGCACCGGTTGATGAGTTCCCGCTTAATAAGTGGGATGCGATTATCGCCATCAACATGTCGTCAACCTTTCACACGACGCGCTGCGCATTGGCGCACATGAAGAAAACCGGTTGGGGTCGTATCATCAATGTCGCTTCTGCTCACGCATTGGTTGCTTCACCGTTCAAATCTGCTTATGTCGCTGCCAAGCATGGCGTAATGGGCTTTACCAAAACAGTCGCACTCGAAGTGGCTGAAAAAGGTATTACTGTTAATGCTATTTGCCCAGGCTATGTCTTGACTCCGTTGGTGGAAAAACAAATTCCTGATACCGCAAAGGCACGCGGCATGACGGAAGAACAAGTCAAGCGTGATGTATTACTTGCCGCTCAACCAACCAAGCAATTTGTCACGGTAGAGCAGATTGCTGGTACGGCTTTGTTTTTGTGTTCCGACTCGGCTGCCTCGATTACGGGTACCAATATTTCGGTTGAAGGTGGTTGGACGGCACATTAATTTACAACCGTAAATTATAAAAATTAAAAAGGTCTCAACATGGCAACTAAGCCTAGGAAGTCGGCACCTGCCGTAAAAAGTAGTTCTTCAGGAAGTACTAAAAAGCGCGTCAATATAGCGCTGCAGGGCGGTGGATCGCACGGTGCGTTTTCCTGGGGGGTGTTGGATAAATTCCTCGAAGATGGTCGTCTGGAAATCGAAGGTATATCGGGCTGCAGCGCAGGTTCCATGAATGCGGTTGTGTATGCGTATGGCCATCTCAAAGGTCCTGAGGGTGCCCGCGAGGCTTTGCATAATTTTTGGAAAGCGATTTCTGATGAAGGTCAGAAATTCGCCATGAAACCATCGCCTATAGAAAAAATGATGGGTATTAATCTGGGCAAGACGATGATGTCAGGCCCGATGCGGATGATGAGCAAAATGCTCTCGCCGTATCAGTTAAATCCTTCTAACGTTAATCCGTTGCTTAATGTGCTGGAAGCGCAAGTGGATTTCGAAGAGCTCAGAAGTCACGCACAGACTAAACTTTTTCTGTCGGCGACCAATGTGCGTACCGGCAAAGTCAAAGTGTTTGATACCTCAGAGGTGACTTCAGCGGCAGTGATGGCATCAGCATGTTTGCCTGAGCTGTTTCATGCTGTTGAAATCGATGGCGAATTTTACTGGGACGGCGGCTACATGGGTAACCCTGTGCTGTACCCGCTGTTTTATCACACCGACTCGCGTGATGTGATCATCATTCACGTTAATCCGATTGAACGTGCAGCGCCACCTAAAACGCCTCTGGAAATTTCCAATCGATTGAATGAGATTACGTTTAATTCTGCGCTGTTGAAAGAATTACGTGCGATCGGTTTCGTTCAAAAACTCATGGATGAAGGCTGGATCAAGGATGAGTTCATGCACAAAATGAAATATGTTTTGATGCATTCATTACGCGCAGAAAATGCACTGTCTGATCTGGGTGCGGAATCAAAGATGGAAAGTGATTGGGAATTTCTCACCATGTTGCGTGATCGCGGCCGTACCTATGCATCAGAGTGGCTGGATGCAAATTACGAACATGTAGGTGAGCGCTCTTCAGTCGATGTGCAAAAGGCTTTTCTATAAACCTGCTGCGTATGGTTTCTTACGCGCGCTGATTAATAAAACTATTGGATAACTGGAGTAATTAATGAAAGTGGAGCAAATCCTCAAGCTGCCATCTATGCCGGCAGCCAGCCCGAGTTATCCCATGGGACCATATCGGTTCATTAATCGTGAGTTCATGATCGTCTCTTATCTGACCGATCGTGAGATGCTCAGGCGCGTCGTACCGGAGCCGCTAGAGCCGAATGCAGATGGCATGGTTTTGTATGAATGGATACGCATGCCTGATAGCTCAGGCTTTGGTGATTACACCGAAAGTGGCATCGTGATTCCGTGTACCTTCAATGGTGAGCCGGTCAACTTCACAGCGCAAATGTATCTTGATGATGAACCACCGATTTCAGCCGGTCGTGAAATCTGGGGCTTTCCGAAAAAATATGCACATCCCAAGCTTGAAGTCTGCTCTGACACCCTGACCGGCACCCTGCATTACGCCGGCCAGATGGTCGCCATGGGCACCATGGGATACAAGCACAAAGCCTCACCGGAAAGTCTGGAGACGCTGGCCAAAGGTATGACTAAAACATCCTGCAATCTGAAAATCATTCCGGATGTGGATGGCACCCCGAAAATATGTCAGCTTGTGGCATACAACCTCACCGATATCACCGTCAAGGGCAGTTGGTTGTCACCGGCGCGTCTTAGTCTGACTCCGCATGTGAATGCACCAGTGGCAGATTTACCTATCAAGGAAATCATAGGCGGTAAACATTTCATCGCTGACCTGACGCTGCCACATGGCCGCGTTTTGTTTGATTACATCAAAGATCAGGCTCCTTAAGAGCAGAGACCATCATGAAAAAAAGCGAAGTTCTATCCTTGCCGTCTATGCCTTTGCAGAGCCCGACCTATCCAGTCGGTCCGTATCGGTTTTTTAACCGCCAGTATATGGCCCTCAGTTATCACACCAATACGGATGCCATACGTGAAGCCTTGCCCGAGCCACTCGAGCCGGTGGGCGACATCGTATCGGTGCAATGGCTGGATTTACCTGACGGTGAAGGCTTTGGTGCCTACCAGGCCGCAGCGCAGATCATTCCCTGCACCTTCAAGGGCGAGCCCTGTAATTTTGTCAGCCAGATGTATGTCAACAATACGCCACCCTTAGCTGGTGGTCGTGAGATCTGGGGCTATCCGATGAAATTCGGTAAAGCCACGCTTAAGGTCAATAGCGATACCTTAACGGGCAATTTGCATTATGCCGATGAGCATATCGCTATGGGTACGATGGTTTACAAACATGATGCGTTTCGCAGCGACTGGTCTCATGAAAAAGAACTGCTGACCCGCACACAAGTAACATTGAAAATTATTCCCGATATAGATGGCACACCCGCAATTGCGCAATTGGTTGGCGTGAAATTTGAAAATGTCGTGATCAAGGGCGCATGGAGTGGAAGAGCGCGTCTGCAGTTGACGCCTTCAGTAAATTGTCCACTCGCTGATTTGCCTGTGCATAGTGTGGCAGGAGGATTGCATATGGTGACAGACATGACACTGCCCTATGGTCATGTGATGCATGACTATCTGGTGAAATAAAGCGACACATATTTTTTAGTATTAGGCCGCTATCTGCCAGAAAACTCTGGCAGATAGCTCGTTAAAGCGAAGTGCAAAAGCAGAGTGAGCAGGTTATTTTCTTGCTTGCGAATGTTGATTTTGCAGCAGAGTAGTTATATGTCCGACCTGGTAGTGCAATGCTGCCATGACCTTTCTGATAATAGGCTAATTTCACAGCCTGAGTGCGTGTCAGTATTGCGTGTTACTAAGACAAATTTTACAAGACGTATAATACGCGCTTGATAAATATAAATAGTGCCGATCCGACGAGTTAACCGGAATTCGAGTACTACTCCCTCCAGGCATTTCAATATGTGGTTAGTCGACATTGCGCTGCGGCGCCCTTACACCTATCTGGTGATGGCGTTGATGATTTTATTGGCAGCCCCGCTGGTATTACGCTCTACGCCTACCGATATCTTGCCTGAGATACGCATTCCGGTTGTTAGTGTGGTTTGGAGTTACACGGGCTTCCCGCCCAAGGACATGCGTGAACGTATAGTCAGCCCGTATGAAAAGGCACTGACGACTACGGTTAATGATATTGAACATATTGAATCGCAGTCCATGCCCAACGTGGCCGTGGTCAAAGTTTTTTTTCATCCTAACGTCGACATTTCCACTGCTATTGCCCAGATAACGGCTATTAGCCAATTCATGCTGAGGACACTACCGCCCGGTACTGTGCCGCCGATGATTATTACCTACTCAGCCTCGACTGTGCCAGTCGTGCAGGTTGGTCTGTCTAGCTCCGTGCTCTCGGAACAGCAATTAAATGATATTGCGATCAATCAGGTGCGCACGCAGCTCATTACCTTTCCGGGTGTGGCTGTGCCTTATCCGTATGGTGGCAAATTCAGAGTTGTGGCGGTTGATCTTGATATTCCTGCATTGCTCGCAAAAGGGCTCACGCCTGCCGATGTGGTCAACGCCGTCAATGCGCAAAATCTGATTTTACCCGGGGGTACGGCCAAGCTAAATGAATTGGAGCATGCAGTTAAGCTAAATGGCTCGCCAGACAGCATCGAAGGACTGAATCAAATACCGATTAAAACAGTCAATGGTTCACCTACTTATTTGTCTGAAGTCGCGCATGTGCGGGACGGTTTTCAGCCGCAGCAGAATATCGTGAAGAAAAACGGTGAACGCGGCGTACTACTGACAGTGATGAAAAGTGGCCCTGAGTCGACGCTACGTATTGTAGAAAATATCAAAGCCAAGATACCCGAAATAGCCAAGGCCGCACCCGATGGCCTCAATATCGCCACGATGTTTGATCAGTCGATTTTCGTCAAAGCTGCAATCAACAGCGTGCTGCATGAAGCGGTAATTGCCTCTTGCCTGACAGCTGCGCTAATCCTGCTGTTTCTAGGTAGCTGGCGCAGCACCTGCATTATTGCGGTGTCGATACCGCTTTCCATACTGAGCTCCATCATCATGCTCAATGCGCTAGGCGAAACAATTAATCTGATGACACTAGGCGGCCTGACGCTGGCCATAGGCATACTAGTTGATGATGCGACAGTCACCATAGAAAATATCGAAAGACATCTGCATTTAGGTAAAGATCTGGCTGCTGCAATTTTTGATGGTGCCAGTGAAATCGCTACACCTGCTCTGGTATCAACATTATGTATTTGCATCGTGTTCGTGCCCATGTTTTTTCTTACAGGCGTGGCGCGCTATTTGTTTGTGCCGCTGGCTGAAGCGGTTGTGTTTGCGATGCTGGCTTCTTATTTTCTGTCGCGCACGCTGGTGCCGACTATGGCGCTGATGATGATGAAACATCAGTCCCATGTGTTGAATGCCAAACCAGGTAAATCTGGTATGCGGGGTATGTGGTTCAATATTCATCTGCGCTTTGATCGCGGATTTGAGCGTATGCGCAAAACCTATTTATCTGCACTCAGCGCTTTGCTGGTCAGAAGAAAAATATTTGTTACGCTGTTTCTCGGATTCTGTATCGCGTCATGTGGTTTGTTTCCATTTTTAGGTGAAGATTTTTTCCCTGAGGTAGATGCGGGTCAGATACGTTTGCATATGCGCGCACCAACTGGCACGCGCATAGAAGAAACCGCGCGTCTGGCTGATCAGGTTGAGCAAGTCATACGAGAACTGATACCGTCTGATCAATTGGATGCCGTGCTAGATAATATAGGCATGACTATTAGCAGTATGAATACGGCTTATAACAATGCCGGCACCTTTGGTGCCACTGATTGTGAAATTCTGATTTCCCTTAAGCCTGATCATGCGCCGACTTCTAACCATATAGAGAAGCTCCGGGCTGAATTGCCTAAACGTTTTCCAGGATCGGAGTTTTATTTTCAGCCTGCTGATATCGTTTCGCAGATTTTAAATTTTGGTGCGCAAGCGCCAATTGATATTCAGTTTTCAGGTAAAGATATGAATGCCAGCTATGCGCTGGCCAAGGTGCTAGTAAAGAAAATTGAGGCGATTCCCGGCACGGTGGATGTACGTATTCATCAGAAGCTTGATCAGCCTACCTTAGCGCTGGAAGTCGATCGTACAGCGCTGCAGTCACTCAATTTGACGGCAAATAATGTTGCGCAAAATTTACTGGTTTCATTGGCTGGCAGTTTTCAGACTGCGCCATCATTCTGGGTTAATCCAACCAACGGAGTGGTTTACAACTTATTGATACAGTCGCCGCAGCACAGAGTAAATTCACTCGAAGCGATGTTGAGTACGCCGATTTCACCAACTGGCAGCGGTCAATCGCAACTGTTGGGTAATCTGGTGAAGGTCACGCCAACGGTGCAGCCGGCCGTGATTTCAGAGTACGACATTACCCCTGTGATTGATATTTACCTCAGCGTGCATGGCCGTGATTTTGGTAGCGTTGTCGCTGAAATCAACAAAGAGATGCAAGCCATGGAGCCGGAACTTAAAAAGGGGCAGAAACTTACCCTGCGCGGTCAGGTCAACACCATGAAAACTTCCTACAGAGGTTTGCTGCTCGGCCTGGCTGGTGCAATCATTTTGGTTTACCTGCTCATCGTGGTGAATTTTCAGTCCTGGGTAGATCCGTTAATCATCATCAGTGCATTGCCTGCAGCGTTGGCAGGTATTGCCTGGATGCTGTTTATATCGGGTACCCATTTATCTGTGCCTGCGCTGACGGGGGCGATCATGACGATGGGTGTGGCTACCGCAAATAGCATTTTGCTGGTGTCATTTGCGCTGCAGCGGCTGCGTGCTGGTGTACCGCCTTTGTCGGCTGCATTAGAAGCGGGCTCAACCCGTATCAGGCCGGTATTGATGACGGCTTCTGCGATGATTATTGGTATGTTACCTATGGCTTTAGGCATAGGTGAGGGCGCAGAGCAAAATGCGCCGCTAGGCCGTGCTGTAATAGGCGGCTTATTGTTTGCCACTGTCTCCACACTATTTTTTGTGCCGATTGTTTTCGCTGCTGTACATCGCATGCTTGCCAAGCGGCAGGCCAAACGCGAACGTATCGCTGTACGCGCTATTTCTGCCTGAAAGATCTGATCAATGAACCAAGCACGTCATGCTCCTCTGGCAATTCATGGGCAAAATTATCGGCAAATCCGGCGCGTGCATAATCTGCGTCGCTTGCGTCAGATATTTATCGTTGCGCTGGCACTGCTACTCACTGCAGGCGGCATAACCATGATTCGTAAGCAGGCGCAGGCTGCAGCGCTTGCCGCTGATGCCAAGAAAAAAGGGATACATTATGCGATCGTTACGCATGCAGAAGAAGGTAGTGCCGGGCAGAGTATCGCGCTGCCGGGTACGCTCTTAGGCCAGATTGAGTCGCCCATTTCCTCTCGCGCCAGCGGTTATGTATTGCGATGGACGAGAGACATAGGTAGCAGCGTCAAGAAAGGTGAGCTGCTGGCAGAAATTAGCAGTCCCGAAACTGAGCAGCAAATCAGGCAGGCAGTGGCAGCGCGCGAGCAGGCCGTGTCAGTTGCAAATCTTGCCAAGCTTACGGTAGATCGATGGAAGGGCTTGCTGGATCAGCGTGCGGTTTCTCAGCAAGAGTATGACGAGCGTCGTAGTGCTTATGAGCAGGCACTAGCCAATGTTGGTGCGCTTGAGGCCAATATTCAGCGCTTGAAAGAACTGCTGGGATTTGCTCGTATACTCGCGCCTTTTGATGGTGTCATTACTAAGCGAAATATAAACGTTGGTGACCTCGTTGAGGCGGGTGCCAATACCAGTCGTCCGTTATTTGTTCTGACGCAGATTAATACTTTGCGTGTGTATGTTTACGTACCGCAGGCATACTCAAATGGTATTCGTGTCGGTCAAACTGTGAGCTTGCGACAGGCAGAGTTACAAGGGCAAAAATTTGACGCTAAAATCGTACGCACTGCCCGTGCAATTGATCCTGCAAGCCGCAGCCTGCAGGTTGAGATTAGTGTGCAAAATCCGGGTGGCAGTTTGCTGCCTGGCGCGTATGTAGAAGTCTCATTGCCGGCCTATCATCGTGCCGGTTTGGTTGTGCCTGTTAACACCCTGCTGCTGCGTGGCGAAGGCCCGCGTATTGCCGTAGTCGATAACAAAGGCTATGTAAAATTAAATCCGGTTGAGCTGGGAAAAGATTTTGGTGCAAAAGTTGAGATACTTAGTGGCATCAATGTTACTGATCGATTGGTATTGAATCCCGGCGACGGATTGTCTGATGGCGATCGCCTTGAAATAATTGAGACGAAAGATAAGAACGTAAAAGACAAGACTAAGCATAATTAAATTACCCTTGATCTGCTCCACTGGCCTTACCTTAAGTTGTCTGATACCCGATTAGTAAACCAATATAAAAAAGGAACATCATGAAAGTTAGCTTACGATTTGCCGCACTTATGGTTGCCATGAGTTTTACAGTTAGTAGTGTGGCTCAAAACAGATCCGAAACTTTGGATTCAGGCGTGATTGTGGAGCATATTAAGGAAGGTACTGGTGATAGCCCTAAAGCTTCCGATACCGTAGTTGCACATTATCGAGGCACGCTGCAAGATGGTAAAGAATTCGATAGCAGCTTTAAACGTGGCGAACCTGCGGCCTTTCCATTGAACCGTGTCGTGCCATGCTGGACTCAGGGCATGCAAAAAATCAA
>CAIVDH010000293.1 GCA_903904635.1 uncultured Burkholderiales bacterium
GCTATCTTCGCTTTACACGCACCCCAGCGTGACGGACTTCACCCATGTCAGCTAAAAAAGTCGTTCTTGGTATGTCCGGTGGCGTCGATTCTTCGGTTGCTGCATGGCTGCTCAAACAACAAGGCTATGAAGTCATCGGTCTTTTCATGAAAAACTGGGAAGACGATGATGACGACCAGTATTGCTCGACCCGTCAGGATTGGCTGGACGCGGTGAGTGTCGCCGATGTGATCGGGGTCGATATCGATGCGGTTAATTTTGCTGCCGAATACAAAGACCGTGTTTTCGCTGAATTCCTGCGCGAATATCAGGCCGGTCGCACACCCAACCCAGATGTGCTCTGTAACGCAGAAATCAAATTCAAAGCCTTTCTTGATCATGCCATGCAACTCGGTGCTGATTTGATTGCAACTGGTCACTATGCCCGTGTCCGTGCAAGCGAAGATGCCGGCCGCTATGAGCTTTTAAAAGCACTGGATGCGAGTAAAGATCAAAGCTATTTTCTGCATCGCTTGAACCAGACACAACTGGCTACGACCTTGTTTCCGCTAGGTGAATTACAAAAAACAGAAGTGCGCAAAATCGCCGCTGAACTCAAGCTGCCCAACGCACAGAAAAAAGATTCCACTGGCATTTGTTTTATAGGCGAGCGACCATTCCGAGAATTTTTGAACCGATATCTTTCCTTCCAGCCTGGCCCCATAAAAACACCTGAAGGTCAAATACTGGGTGAGCATGTAGGCCTTTCTTTTTACACGCTGGGTCAGCGCAAAGGTATAGGCATAGGTGGTGTGAAAGAACACACAAACAGCGATGGAAGTCATGCGGCCTGGTATGTCGCCCGCAAAGATATTTCTCAGAACACGCTTTATGTCGTGCAAGGCCATGAACACCCATGGTTGCTATCGTCAACACTCAAAGCGGATCAGGTTAGCTGGATAGCTGGCACTCCTCCAGCAGATAAAAACTATGCCGCCAAGACACGCTATCGCCAGGCAGACATGGCTTGTTCGCACGTATCCCTGACAGATGGCACATTTAGCCTGCAATTCGGACAACCACAGTGGGCGGTCACTCCCGGGCAATCTGCCGTCTTGTATGACGGGGACATCTGCCTTGGCGGCGGCATTATCAGCGCAGCCTCAAGCCTCAGTTAGTCCAAACCCCTCGCTTTTTCCTGCAGCCATCTTCAGACAGCTGCATTCATTGACACTCAGTTAAAACGATCAAACAAAAGTCTTGCAATCTGGGGCGACTTGACCAATAATCTAAATGCGAATTGTTCGTGTTTACAGATTTGTTATTAGTTCATCAAACAATCTGAAACGACTACACCGACCCGCAACCCAAAAGGCCAACTATGATTGTATGCATCTGCAACAACGTATCTGATAAAGCGATTCGACACGCGGTGCATGCAGGCGTGACCTCTCTTACAGGCCTGCGCACGCAGCTCGAAGTTGGCGCATGTTGCGGCAAATGCATAGACTGCGCAAAAACACTTTTGCGCGAATGCCTGGAAGATCAATCAACACAAACCGAAAACCTTCAGCGCACCTTAGCCACAGCCTGATTTTTTTCAGACTTGCCACATCGCCTGGTGTGATTAAAATTATTGCCAACAAAGTGTAAGAAGCTCTTTCAAAATGAGCGCCGACTAGCGGCGCGCTCGCTGGCAAGGCGGGGACGCCTTAGACAATACAGTCGTACGGCAAGGCGCCCCCAACGCAGCCAGCGGCATTTTGATAGCGCTTCTAAATACCTGCTTTTTAAATTCTTACTGTGATGACCAATAATCACTGATAACAAATATAATTCCAATTCGCTTAGTGCTGGTATCTATCGCAGCAACTTATCTATGCTGCTTATAGCTTCGCTATAGTCAATCTTTTTATCCATTACATTTTATGAGGCTCCAATGAAAGGCGATGTGCAAGTCATCAAGTTACTCAATGCGCAATTGACTAACGAACTAACTGCGATTAACCAATATTTTTTACATGCCCGCATGTACAAACACTGGGGCTTTGAAAATCTGGGGAAAAAAGAATATCAAGAGTCAATTGGTGAAATGAAGCATGCTGACGCACTAATCAATCGCATACTCATGCTGGATGGCTTGCCCAATCTGCAAGCGCTGCACAAACTCATGCTAGGTGAAGCCACAGTCGAAATGCTGCAATGCGATCTGAAACTCGAACATCTTTCACATAGCACCGTAAAAGAAGGCATTGCCGCCTGCGAAGCCGCACGTGATTATGTATCGCGCGAGATATTCGAAAAAATTCTAGATGATACGGAAGAGCACATAGACTGGCTGGAAACACAGCTGGATTTGATCGATAAAATCGGTTTGCCTAATTATCTGCAATCCCAGATGGAAGCGGAATAAAACGCAGCTAGCCAATAAAAAAGGAGCGCAGTTGACAATCAACTGCGCTCCTTTTTTTATTACTCAAATCGATCAGGCTACAGGCACCGTATCTTTAAATGATTTGCGCTCTGAGAGCTTGTCAAACAAACGCGCAAGATTAGAATAATCTTCGCGCCACGTGATTTCGGGAAAACGAAATTCCAGCCAGCCCAGCGCACATCCCACTGCGACATCGGCCAGAGTCAACTGAGCGCCAGTGCAATAAGGTGCATCACCCAAACCCGTAGACATGGCTTTGATACCGTTTTGCACCTTGCCCAGCTGACGCTCCACCCATTGCGCACTTTGCAGCTTGGCTGGACGCTGCGTACGCTCCAGACGCACTGTAATGCCAGCATCAAGCACACCATCTGCCAGCGCTTCCCAGCATTTAATGCTGGCGCGACCACGGCCTTGCGTAGGGATCAGCTTGCCTACTGGCGACATGGTGTCAAGATATTCGACAATAACGCGCGAATCAAACATCGCACCGCCATCTTCCATAATCAGGCAAGGCACTTTACCCAGCGGATTAGATTGTGCAATCGTCGTATCAGGCGACCAGACATCTTCCAAAATCAATTCATAGTCGAGCTTTTTTTCCGCCATGACTACGCGTACTTTACGAACATAGGGACTAGCAAGTGATCCGATAAGTTTCATTCTGGTTACACTAAAAATTAGATTGCGGATTATAACATCTGGAAATTCAGCACTACAGTTGGTTTGCCTATCCAATTCAGACTAAATGCAAATGGTAAAATCCTGTTTTGACGCACATCAATCATGTGGTGCAGGCGCACCTTACTTTCCAACTAAAAAACCATGCCCTTAACTGCCCTTTCTGCTCTCTCGCCTCTGGATGGGCGCTACGCATCCAAAACTGACGCGCTGCGCCCCATACTATCTGAAGCGGGTTTCATGCATCACCGCGTCAAAGTAGAGATTGCCTGGCTGATCGCTTTGTCTGAAGCAGGCTTTGCAGAAATCAAGCCATTCTCAACACAAGCAGGCGACTTGCTGAACAAACTGGCTGCTGACTTTACCGAAGCCGATGCAGAACGCATTAAATCAATTGAAGCTGTCACCAATCACGATGTAAAGGCAGTCGAATACTGGCTCAAAGAAAAAGTACAAGATGTACCTGAATTAGTTGCCGCTACAGAGTTCATACACTTTGCCTGTACCTCGGAAGACATCAACAATACCTCGCACGGCATGATGCTAAAAGCAGCGCGCGATAGCGTACTGCTGCCACAACTAAATAACCTGATTACCAAGCTAACTGAAATCGCGCACGACAATGCCGCCATGGCGATGATGTCGCGCACCCACGGTCAGCCTGCCAGCCCCACTACGCTTGGCAAAGAAATGGCTAACGTCGTTGCCCGCCTCTTGCGCGCGAAAGATCGCATCGCTGAAATACAAATACTCGGCAAAATGAATGGCGCAGTAGGTAACTACAATGCCCATCTGTCTGCCTATCCTGATTTTGACTGGCCGGCATTCTCACGACGCGTGATAGAAGAACGTCTGGGTCTGACATTTAATCCCTACACCATACAAATCGAGCCGCATGATTACATGGCCGAATTATTTGATGCCATCGCCCGCACCAACACGATACTGCTCGATTTGAATCGCGATATCTGGGGCTATATCTCACTCGGCTATTTCAAACAACGCACCAAAGCTGGTGAGATCGGTTCATCGACTATGCCGCATAAAGTTAATCCGATTGATTTTGAAAATTCCGAAGGCAATCTCGGTATGGCCAATGCAGTCTTAAAACACATGGCAGAAAAACTACCCATATCACGCTGGCAGCGTGACCTGACTGATTCCACTGTATTGCGCAATATCGGTGTCGGTCTCGGCTATACCGTATTAGCCTACGACAGCTGCCTGCGTGGCTTAAACAAACTCGAAGTCAATCCATCGCGTATGGCAGAAGATCTCGACAACAGCTGGGAAGTATTGGCTGAGCCTGTGCAAACGGTGATGCGCCGCTATGGCATAGAAAATCCATACGAAAAACTCAAAGAACTCACACGAGGTAAAGGCATATCGCGCAAAGGCTTGCAGGATTTTATAAAAACGCTAGACATACCTGCAGCAGAAAAAGAGCGGCTGATGCAAATGACACCTGCTAATTACATCGGCATTGCAAACGAATTAGCGCGCAAGATTTAATAGTATCTTTTAGCACATTAAAAAAGCCGACACTTTGCAGTGCCGGCTTTTTTTATCCAAGTACAAAATCAATTACACCACTGCACCATCCGTATCATCCTGCACCTTCACCGGCTTGATCAGATCTTCGCGCGTCACACCCAGCCACATCGCTACAGCAGCGGCGACAAAGACGGAAGAATAAATACCGAACAAAATACCAATGGTCAGTGCCATCGCAAAATAATGTAACGTCGGACCGCCGAAAATCAACATAGACAACACCACTAATTCCGTACATCCATGCGTAATCATGGTGCGTGAAATGGTGCTGGTAATGGCATGATTCATCACATCAGAAGGTTCGAGCTTGCCATAACGACGATCGCGGAACGTCTCGCGCACCCGATCAAACACCACCACAGATTCATTGACTGAGTAGCCCAATACTGCCAGCACCCCTGCCAGCACTGTGAGAGAAAACTCCCACTGAAAAAATGCAAAAAACCCGAGAATAATGATCACGTCATGCAAGTTGGCAATGATGGCAGCGAGTGCAAATTTCCATTCGAAGCGTATCGCCAGATAAATCATGATGCCTATGACGACGAACAAGAGCGCGGTCAGTCCATCGTGGGTCAGCTCTTCACCTACCTGCGGGCCAACAACTTCAACCCGCTTTACAGTCATGCTTGCATCTTGCGCTTTTAGCGCATCGATTACGCGGCTATTCATCTGGGCTGGATTGATACCCTTTTGCACTGGCAACCGTATGAGCACATCTTGCGCGGTACCAAAACTCTGTACCTGATTGTCGGTGTAACCCAAACCCTCTACCGTTTTACGTATGCCTTCGATATCTGCCGGCTTGGTATAGGCAACTTCCATCACCGTACCACCAGTAAATTCTATGGAGAGATGCAGCCCTTTTTGCACAAGAAAAAATACGGCTGCAGCAAATGTCAGCGCCGAAATCACGTTGAAGATCAACGCATGACGCATGAACGGTATATCTTTTTTAATCCGGAAAAATTCCATGACTATCCTCTTAGTTAGCGTTCACGCTTTACGCGTTAGGCTTCCATACTTGTCCGATTGAGATGCTGCTCAGTTTTTTGCGACGGCCATACCAGATGTTTGCTGCAGCACGCGACACCACCACGGCTGAGAACATCGAAGTCAAAATACCCAGGCAATGCACCACCGCAAAGCCGCGTATCGGACCAGAACCAAAAATTAACAGCGCCAGACCTGCAATCAGGGTGGTGACGTTTGAATCCAGAATGGTGGCCCATGCGCGCTCAAAACCAGCTGCAATGGCTGCCTGCGGTGAATTACCTGCTCTTAGCTCTTCGCGTATGCGCTCATTGATCAACACGTTGGCATCAATTGCCATACCCAGCGTCAGTGCAATCGCCGCAATGCCGGGCAGGGTCAGTGTGGCCTGCATGATCGACAGTAATGCAACTAACAGCATCACGTTTACAGCCAGTGCAAACACACTGAAAAAACCAAACAGCATGTAATACGCCATCATGAAAACGGCTATGGCCGCAAAACCATAGAGCGTGGAGTTAAATCCCTTGCTGATATTTTCTGCGCCCAACTGCGGGCCTATGGTGCGCTCTTCGATGATTTCCATCGGTGCGGCCAATGAACCTGCGCGCAGTAATAATGAAAGATCTGATGCAGCAGCGGGGCTATCCATACCGGTAATCTGAAAACGCGAGCCAAGTTCGTCGCGTATGGTTGCAACGGTCAGTACTTCGCCTTTACCTTTTTCAAACAAGACAATCGCCATCAGCTTGCCTATCTTGCTGCGTGTGGCTTCGCGCATTTTGCGACCGCCATCACCATTCAGATCAATGCTCACTGAGGCTTGCTGGTTCTGATCAAAGCTTGCACCCGCATTGGAAATATAGTCGCCGGTAATGATCGGGTCTTTATATAAAACCACCGGTGCGCTCTTGCCCACTTTGAATAATTCCGAACCTAAAGGCACAGGTGCCGTTTCTTCGGTACCGCGGCGTATGGTTTCGTCAACCATGCGCACTTCCAGTGTTGCGGTGCGGCCGATGATGTCTTTGGCGCGCGATACATCCTGCACACCCGGCAATTGCACCACGATACGATCTGCACCCTGACGCTGAATGATAGGTTCAGCCACACCCAACTCATTGACTCGCTTGGATAATGTAGAGATATTTTGCTGAACCGCTTCTTCCACGGTGCGCTTCAAAACCTGCGGGCTCATGGAGCCGCTTAATTTCAGGCCTTCCGCATCAGTGCTCTCAATTAAGGTCAGCTCAGAGATCTCAGCGGCCAGCAGATTTTTTGCCTGCGCCAGGGTTTCAGCATCCCGAAAGCGTATATCAATCACATCGCCATCACGTGAGATGCCGGCAAAGCGAATTTTTTTCTCAACCAATGCAGCACGCACGCTAGTCTGCAAACCTTGCATGCGCTTGATCAGCACAGCCTTGGTATCAACCTGCATCAAAAAATGTACACCCCCGCGCAAGTCCAGCCCCAGATACATAGGCATCGCATGCAGGCTCTGCAACCATGGCGGGGTGTTAGGCAAGAGATTGAATGCCACCAGATAAGTTGGATCAGCCGGATCGCGATTTAACGCCTGCTCAAGTACGCTCTTGGCTTTGAATTGCAAATCCGTATTGGCAAAACGTGCACGCAAGGTGCCGTTATCACCATTATTTTCGAAAATCATGGTCTCGGCAGATATGCCTGCTTTGGTCAGGGCATCTTGTGCAAGACCAACGACAGAAGGACCGAGTTTGATCGTCGCTTTGGCGCTACTGACCTGCACAGCAGGGGATTCACCAAAAAAATTCGGCACTGTGTAGAGCGCACCAAACAACAGCGCCACAACAATCATTAGGTATTTCCAGAGGGGGTAACGATTCATGATGTCCTGCTTGAAAAGAAAAATGTCCGGCAAAGACTGCCGGACACAAAACTCATATCAGTTTCAGATTGACTTGATGGTGCCTTTAGGCAGCAACATCGTGACTGAGGCTTTTTGAATCACGACTTCCGTGCCATCGGCAATTTCTATGGTCACGTAAGCGTCGCCGGCCTTGGTGATTTTGCCCAGTATGCCACCGGCAGTAATGACTTCATCACCCTTGCCTAGCGCATCAATCATGGCCTTTTGCTCTTTCTGGCGCTTCATTTGCGGGCGTATCATCAGGAAATACAAGACGACAAACATCAGGATGATAGGCAAGAAGCTAATCAGACTGCCGCCGGTACCGCCACCAGCGGCTTGGGCATAAGCATTGGAAATAAACATGAGCTGCTCCGGTTAGGGGTTTTTAAAGACCCGGCATTTTAGCACTGTAAGCCAGACTGGCCAGCAGAGAGATGCAGAATGGGATCAGCTGATTTTTAGCCCCCAGATACCTCAGACCCCGCGCGCGCGATCCAGACTAAACTGCTGCCGAAATGCGCTGAAGCGCCCTTCTTCTATCGCCAGACGGATTTCCCGCATCAATTGCAGGTAGTAATGCAGATTATGGATAGTGTTTAAGCGCGCGCCCAATATTTCGCCGGCGCGATGCAAGTGATGCAGATAAGCGCGCGAAAAGTTTTTACAAGCATAACAATCACAACCCGCATCCAGCGGCTGATCTTCGTCTTTATGGCGCGCATTCTTGATCTTGAGATCGCCAAATCGGGTAAACAACCAGCCATTACGCGCATTACGGGTCGGCATGACGCAATCAAACATATCAATGCCGTTGGCCACGCCTTCAACCAGATCTTCCGGTGTGCCTACACCCATCAGATAATGCGGCTTGTTGGCCGGTAGCTTCGGGCCGGTGTGCGCGAGTATGCGCTGCATGTCTTCTTTGGGCTCGCCGACTGATAAACCGCCTATGGCTACGCCATCAAAATTTAATGCTTCCAGGCCAGCCAGAGATTCATCGCGCAAATCTTCAAACATGCCACCCTGCACAATGCCAAACAAGGCATTCGGATTTTCTTCACGGCGAAACTCATTTTGCGAACGTTGCGCCCAGCGCAGCGACATGCGCATGGATAGTCCGGCTTCTTCACGCGTGGCGGCGCGACCATCAATTTCGTAAGGCGTGCATTCATCGAATTGCATGACAATGTCTGAGTTGAGCACACGCTGTATTTGCATGGAAATCTCTGGCGAGAGAAACAAACGGTCCCCATTAATCGGTGAAGAAAATTTCACGCCTTCTTCACTAATTTTGCGCATCTCACCCAGTGAAAATACCTGAAAGCCGCCCGAGTCAGTGAGTATGGGTTTATCCCAGCCCATGAAACGATGTAGCCCGCCAAATTTGCTGATGACTTCCAGCCCCGGTCGCAGCCACAAATGAAAGGTATTACCTAAAATGATGTGCGCATCAATTTCTTTGAGCTCCAGCGGTGACATAGCCTTGACCGTACCGTAGGTGCCGACCGGCATAAAAATCGGCGTCTCAATCACACCATGCGCAACTTCTACCCGTCCGCGACGCGCAAGGCCATCTGTTTTAAGCAGCGTAAATTTCATTTTTTTAATTCCGTATCCAGCAGCATAGCGTCGCCGTAACTGAAAAAACGATAGCGTGCATGAATGGCATGGGCATAAGCACTCCGTATGCGCTCATAGCCAGCAAAGGCTGACACTAGCATTAATAAAGTTGATTTTGGCAGATGAAAATTCGTGATCAGTCGTGTGACTGTTTTGAAAACATACCCGGGCGTAATGAATAGCTTGGTGTCTGCACTGCCTGCCACAAGGGTGCCGGATTGCGATGCCGATTCCAGCGCGCGCAGGCTGGTGGTTCCAACGGCAATAACATCATGCCCGGCGGCGCGGGTTGCCTGCACCATGTCGACCGTCTGCTGCGATATGGTGTACCACTCGCTGTGCATGGCGTGATCGGCCAGATTTTCTGCGCGCACTGGCTGAAACGTACCTGCTCCCACATGCAAGGTTACATAGGCAAACTGCACCCCCATCGCCTGCAGCTGATCCAATAAATGCTGATCAAAATGCAGACCAGCCGTGGGTGCCGCGACGGCTCCCGGCTCACGCGCATAGACTGTCTGATAACGCTCATCGTCATGCTCATCTGCCGCGTGGTCGATGTAGGGTGGCAGCGGCAGTTTGCCATAAGCTTCAATGTGCTCAATCACATCACCGGGGAAAGTAAGTATATAAAATTCGCCCGCTCTCTCGCCAACAGTCGCATCAAATGCCTCAGCCAGACGGATTACGGTGCCGGGCAGTGGTGATTTGGACGCACGCAATTGCGCCAGCACCGTGCGGTTATCCAATACACGCTCGACTAAGGCTTCAATTTTGCCGCCGGTTTCCTTGACGCCGAAAAAACGCGCCTTTAAAACGCGGGTGTCATTAAACACCAGCAAATCACCCGCCTTAAGCAGTGCCAGAATATCGATAAAATGACGATCCAGCAGCGTAGATTGCGACACTTGCAGCAAGCGCGAGGATGAGCGCGTTGGCAGTGGCGTTTGCGCAATCAGCTCAGGCGGCAGTGTGAAATCGAAATCAGAAAGTGAATACATAAAATAAGAAAATGAAAGAGCTTGCGGATAAATCGCGCAGGCAAAAGTGGCAAAAGCCGGTATTCTACGCTGGCCCCACAATAGACGTAATCCATGTCCGCTCCGAAAAAAAAATCTGCTCCCGTAAAAAGTCTGCGCACCGTGGATAAGCTCGCCCGTCTGGGCTTGTCGACTGACATGTCGCTGGTGCTGCATTTGCCCATGCGTTATGAAGATGAGACGCGCATCCTTAATTTGAACGAAGCCGGTCTGATGCATGGCCAGAACGTGCAAGTCGAAGGGGTGGTAACAGCATGCGATGTGCAATATCGGCCGCGCCGTCAGCTTATCGTGACTCTGAGTGCCGATGGCTGCAAACTGATGCTGCGCTTTCTGAATTTCTACGGCAGCCAAGCAACTCAGATGGCAGTCGGCAAAAGACTGCGCGTGCGCGGAGAAATGCGGCACGGATTTTTTGGTAATGAGATGGTGCATCCGGTGGTTAAAGCCGTTGAAGAAGGCGCACCGTTACCGCAGGCACTCACCCCTGTTTATCCGGCTGGTGAAGGTTTATCGCAGACGCTGCTGCGCAAAGCAATTGCTGCTGCCATGACACGCATAGACTGGAGTGACACGCTGCCAGATTCCATACTCAGCAAACTTGGCTATCTGCCTTTCGAGCAGGCTGTGCGTCTGCTGCATAACCCGCCTACTGATGTGGATGAAACTTCACTGAGCGAACGTACCCATCCGGCATGGACACGCATGAAATTCGATGAGCTGCTGGCCCAGCAACTCTCCATGAAACGCGCGCAAGCAGCACGCCGCCAACAAGGTGCGCCTGCGCTTGCCAATCAGGGCGCGTTATCACAGGCTTTATCGAAAGCGCTGCCCTTTGCACTGACCGGGGCACAACAACGCGTATTAACTGAAATTCGCAGCGATTTGTGCGCCACTTTTCCCATGCAGCGTTTGCTGCAGGGTGATGTCGGTAGCGGTAAAACCATCGTTGCCGCCATCGCAGCGGCACAAGCAATAGACAGCGGCTTTCAGGCCGCCTTGATGGCGCCGACCGAAATTCTGGCCGAACAGCATTTTCGTAAAATCGCCGCGCTCATGGAGCCGCTAGGCATTGAAGTGGCTTGGCTAACCGGCAGCCTGAAAAAACGCGAAAAAGAAGCTGCGCGTGCACGTATAGAATCTGGCGCCGCCCATCTTGTGATCGGCACGCATGCACTGATACAGCAGGAAGTAGAGTTTGACCGACTGGGATTAGTGATCGTCGATGAACAGCATCGCTTTGGTGTTGCGCAACGTCTTACTTTGCGCAACAAAGGGATAGATAAAGTACCGCACCAACTCATGATGTCGGCCACGCCCATACCACGCACGCTGGCCATGACGTATTACGCTGATCTAGAAGTGTCTGTCATCGACGAATTGCCACCGGGCAGAACACCGATCATGACGCGACTCATTGATCAGGAACGGCGCGATGAAGTCATCGCGCGCGTGCATGCTGCTGCTTTGGAAGGGCGGCAAGTGTATTGGGTCTGTCCATTGATAGAGGAATCGGAAGTGCTGCAGTTACAAACGGCCACCGATACACACGCGCTATTAACGGCAGCATTACCAGATCTGCGCATCGGCCTGGTACATGGGCGGTTAAAGACCAAAGAAAAGCAGCAAGTGATGGATGCCTTCGCTAGTGGTGAATTGCAGCTGCTGGTGGCAACCACCGTGATTGAAGTTGGCGTCGATGTACCCAACGCTTCGCTGATGGTGATAGAACATGCCGAACGCTTTGGGCTGTCGCAATTGCATCAACTGCGCGGACGTGTGGGCCGTGGCGCGGCAGCCAGCGTATGTCTGTTGTTATATCAGGGGCCACTGGGCATGATCGCCAAACAGCGGCTGACTATCATGCGTGAAATTATTGACGGCTTTGAGATTGCCAGACGTGATCTGGAAATACGTGGCCCCGGTGAATTTTTAGGTGCCAGACAATCAGGCCAGGCGATGCTGCGATTTGCAAATTTGGAAACAGATCAATGGATAGTGGAGCAGGCACGCGATCTGGCGCAGCAATTACTGCAGCATCAGCAGGACATCGCGGACGCGCATCTGGGGCGTTGGCTGGGCTCACGCGAAGATTTTTTACGGGTATGACCCCGATACGCTGATTATGCGAAACTACTTGTCATGACATTAACTGAACTGAAATATATCGTTGCCGTCGCACGTGAAAAGCATTTCGGTCGCGCAGCAGAAGCTTGCTTTGTCGCTCAACCGACATTATCCGTCGCGATAAAAAAACTCGAAGATGAATTAGGCGTTGCGATTTTCGAGCGCGGCGGCACCGAGATTTCCGTCACACCCATAGGCAGTCAAATTGTTGCGCAAGCCGAGCATGTGCTGGAACAAACCGCATCCATCAGGAATATCGCCAAACACAACAAAGATCCGCTAATGGGTACGCTACGACTGGGTATCATCTACACCATTGCGCCTTATCTGCTGCCGCAGATGGTACGCAGTCTGATAGAACAAGTGCCACAAATGCCATTGGTGTTGCAGGAAAATTTTACGGTGCGCCTGATAGAACTACTGCGCGCCGGCGAACTTGATGCTGCCATCATGGCATTACCTTTTCCAGATCATGGCCTGATGGTGCAACCACTATATGACGAACCTTTCGTCGTTGCCGTACCACGCCAGCATCAATGGGCAGAGCGCGCGATGATCAATAGCGCAGATCTGAAAACGGAAACCATGCTGCTGCTGGGAACAGGCCATTGCTTCCGCGATCAGGTGCTGGAAGTGTGCCCCGAAATGTCGCGCTTTTCAACTGCAGAGGCTGGCATAGCCCGCACCTTTGAAGGCTCATCATTGGAAACTATTCGGCATATGGTGGCCTCAGGCATAGGCATCACGGTTTTACCTACCGCCTCAACACAGGGGCGCGCAGATGCAAATGGTATGTTGCATTACATTCCCTTTGAGCAGCCGGTACCATCGCGTCGTGTTGTTATCGCCTGGCGTAAAAGTTTTACGCGTGCTGGTGCGATAGAGGCAGTGCGACAAGCGGTGCTGAACTGTAAATTACACGGCGTAACGATGCTGTCCAATTTGCAGAACGACGCAAGATGATTAAATAAATAGAGTCACATTGCTCTTGCAAATGAATATACCTTCCCACGCCCAGATTTTGCATAAACTAAAACTGTATGCACAATTAGTCAGGCTAGATAAACCGATAGGTAGCCTCTTGCTGCTATGGCCTACGCTGTCTGCGTTATGGCTGGCCAGCGGCGGCCATCCTGACTGGCAGCTCGTCGTCATATTCTCAGTAGGTACCGTATTGATGCGCTCAGCCGGCTGTGCCATCAATGATTATGCAGACAGAGATTTTGACAAGCATGTCAAGCGTACGGCAGCAAGACCACTCACCAGCGGGCAAATCAGTGGGCGCGAAGCCTTGCTGGTTGCCGGGGCATTTGCGTTGGTATCGTTTGCGCTGATCATGCCGCTTAATACCTTGACCAAAATGCTTTCCATCGCAGCCATATTGATCGCTGCCAGTTATCCATACTTCAAACGTTTCTTTGCTTTGCCGCAGGCTTATCTGGGTATTGCATTTGGCTTTGGCATACCGATGGCTTATGCGGCAGTACAAAATCAGATTCCCATGACTGCATGGGTTTTACTGTTGGCAAATATATTCTGGGCGCTGGCCTATGACACCGAATATGCGATGGTAGACCGCGATGATGATTTGAAAATTGGCATACGCACTTCTGCCATCACCTTCGGTCGCTATGATGTATGGGCCGTGATGATTTGTTATGCAGTCAGTCTGGGCATCATCGCTGCAGTCGGCAACCATGCAGGCTTGGGGCCAGGCTTTGCAGCAGGCATGCTTATCGCTTTCGGCATGGCGCTTTATCACTGGACACTGATACGTCATCGTGATCGCATGGCTTGCTTTTCTGCCTTTAAGCATAACAACTGGCTGGGTGCAGCAGTATTCGCCGGTTTTGTTTTGGGTTAGACCACCAGGCAATCGCTAACTGCCGCGCAGATACAACAGCGGCCAGCATTTTCAACATTCTTCTTGTTACCTGAAACAATGCGGGCAGATAATCGCGCGGGTTATTTTTCAAGCACGACGCAAGGTCGATGCTAAGAAGCTCTATCAAAATACAATTCTGCGTGCACTTATGGACATCACCGAACTACTCGCTTTTTCTGTCAGAAACAAAGCATCTGATCTACATCTTTCCGCCGGCATGCCGCCGATGATACGTGTCAATGGTGAAGTAAGACGCATTAACCTGCCAACAATGCAGCATAAAGAAGTGCATGCCATGATTTATGAAGTCATGGGTGACGCGATGCGCAAGACCTATGAAGAACATCTGGAAATTGATTTCTCATTTGAGATACCCGACCTGGCGCGTTTTCGTGTTAATGCCTTTAATCAGGATAGAGGCGCAGCCGCAGTACTACGCACCATACCTTCAAAAATTTTGTCACTGGAAGAATTAAATGCGCCAGCGATTTTCACTGAGCTGGCATTGAAACCGCGTGGACTGGTTTTAGTCACTGGCCCGACCGGATCCGGCAAATCTACAACCTTGGCGGCTATGGTCAATCATATTAATCAACATGAGTATGCACATATACTCACGGTGGAAGATCCTATTGAGTTTGTTCATGTGCCGCAAAAAGGATTAATCAATCAGCGTGAACTCGGCACGCACACGCATTCATTTGCAGCCGCTCTGCGTTCTGCATTGCGCGAAGATCCGGATGTGATTTTAGTGGGTGAATTGCGCGATCTGGAAACCATACGTCTGGCACTGAGCGCAGCAGAAACAGGGCATCTGGTGTTTGGTACTCTGCACACTGTATCCGCTGCAAAAACCATAGATCGTATTATTGATGTATTTCCGGGTGATGAAAAAGAAATGGTGCGCGCGATGCTGTCAGAATCTTTGCAGGCAGTGATTTCTCAAATCCTGTTAAAAAACAAGGAAGGCAACGGCCGTGTTGCCGCGCACGAGATCATGCTGGGCACTCCGGCAATTCGCAATCTGATACGTGAAGCAAAAATTGCGCAAATGTATTCTGCTATACAAACTGGCTCCAGCTTTGGCATGCAGACTATGGATGCCAATCTGATGACGCTGGTAAAGCGTAATCAAATCTCGCTGGGCACTGCTCGCGCAGCAGCGAAGATGCCAGAAAATTTTGCAGGCTGATCATGAACCAGACCGAAGCTGAAAAAATCATGCATGAGCTACTACGCTTGATGCGTGAAAAAGGTGGCTCAGATTTATTCATTACTGCAGATTTTGCACCTGCGATTAAATTCAGTGGCAAGGTCACGCCAGTCTCCTCAGAAAAACTCAGCGCAGAATATACAGCCAGTCTGGTTAGTGCAATCATGAATGAACGACAGCGCTTAGAATTTGAACAAGCCAAAGAATGTAATTTTGCGATTAGCCCATCTAACATCGGTCGCTTTCGCGTATCCGCCTTTGTTCAGCAAAGTAAAGTTGGGATGGTGGTGCGCACTATCACGACTGAAATACCTGAGCTTGATACGCTGGGCGTTCCACCGATATTAAAACAAGTGGTGATGGAAAAACGCGGGCTCATCATTATGGTAGGGGCGACGAGTTCAGGAAAATCCACTACGTTAGCTGCGATGATAGGACATCGCAATGCTAACAGCCATGGTCACATTATTACTATTGAAGATCCGATTGAATATGTGCATCCACATAAAAATTGCATCATCACGCAACGCGAAGTGGGCACCGATACTGCCGACTGGCATACGGCTTTAAAAAATACGCTGCGACAGGCGCCAGATGTGATTCTGATTGGTGAGATCCGTGACCGCGAAACCATGGATCATGCAATTGCCTTTGCCGAGACCGGGCATCTGTGTATGGCCACGCTACATGCCAACAATAGTAATCAGGCGTTGGATAGGATAGTGAATTTTTTTCCTGAAGAGCGACGCCATCAGTTGTTGATGGATCTTTCGCTCAATCTGAAAGCGATGATCTCACAGCGGCTGATTCCATTAAAAAACGGCGGTGGTCGCTGCGCCGCGGTGGAGATCATGCTCAACTCACCATTGATTGCCGATCTGATTTTTAAAGGTGATGTACACCAGATTAAAGAGGTAATGAAAAAATCCCGTGAGCTCGGCATGCAAACATTTGATCAGGCGCTGTTTGATCTGATTGAAGCTGACAAAATTTCTTATGAAGATGCGCTGCGCAATGCGGATTCATTAAATGAATTACGACTGGCATTGAAACTGCAAGGTTCAGCAGCAGCCGGTAGTGATCATGACGCAGGTATCGCCGGGCTGAAAATTATTTGAGTCACCTGTTGAACTGCACTACTGCTGCCCAAATTCCTCGCCCAATTCCTTGCCACGCTTCGCTGCCGCATGCAGCGCATTGACAATGCCATGCCGAACGCCACTGCCTTCCATTGCGGCCAAAGCAGCAAAGGTTGTGCCTCCCTTGGAAGTGACACGTTCACGCAATAAGTCAACTGGCTCATCAGATCGCGCAGCCAGTTCAGTCGCACCGGCAAAGGTTGCCAGTGCTAATTGTTTGCCTTGTTCTGCCGTGAGGCCCAGCTCCAACGCAGCCTCTTGCATCGCTTCTAAAAAATAAAATACATAGGCCGGGCCACTGCCAGATAAAGCTGTGACGGCATCGATTTTGGTTTCATCTTCCAGCCACACTGTCTGACCTACTGCGCACATGATGGCGTCTGCAGTTTGTTTTTGTGATGCGGTCACTGCCGGCAAGGCGGCTAAGCCAGTAATACCCAAACCAACTAATGCCGGTGTATTAGGCATACTGCGCACGATGGCACCATGACCAGCTAACCAGCGAGATAAATCAGCAGCACGTATACCGGCAGCGATCGACAACACTAATTGCTGTTTAATGTAAGGCGCAATTGTGGCAACGACTTCACGCATTTGTTGGGGTTTAACAGCCAGCACGATCACATCGGCCGCTGCAATTATACTGTCTGGTGCA
>CAIVDH010000294.1 GCA_903904635.1 uncultured Burkholderiales bacterium
TTGTGCTTGACCGCTTGCTCGGTGCTGGTGATGGCACCACCCGTCAGGGTGGTGGTGTCTTTGACGGCGACTGTAAATCCGCCGTCCCCTGCCTGTATGCCGGACTGCTGGTTCACGCTGGCGTAGTTGCTGTCGACGTTTTGTTTGCTGAGGTTGACGTTGGCGTTGGAGGCAGGGCCGATGGTGGCGCTGCCGCTGATGGACTTTTGCGTGCTTTGATAGCGGCTGGTGTCTTGCAGGCTGGTGATATTGAGGTTGCCACCGACTTGCATGGCGACTTGCTCAGCACTTAAGGTCGCGCCTTCTATGCTGGTGTGGCCGCCTGATTGGGTGCTGATTTGCTGGCCGGCCTGGATTTGGGTAGGGGTCCAGCTCACCTCATCCCCATCGGCATTACCACGGCCGGTGCCGGCGGCTATGGTTAGACCGACTGAGGGTTTGGCTCCGATGGTGGCGGCCACACCAATGGCAGCGTTGCTGCTGCTATTGGTGCTGCGCTGGGTCGCGGTGTTGGCTGCGGCTTTGAGTTGGAGGTCCCCGTCTGTTTGGAGCTGAATGCTGCGACCGGCTTGGATTTGGCTGCCGGTGATGGTGAGTGCCGATGCATCTCCCGCGCCACTTGCACGAATCTGTATGTCTTGTGCTGCTGCCACGTTGGAGGACGCTGCTGTTGTGCCGCTTTGTGTACTCTGGGATTGGCTTTTGCTGGTGCCCAGTGTGAGGCTGGCGGTAACACCACCGGCGTGACTAGGGTCTGCTTGTACGGCAGCAGCAGTGTTAGCAACAGTAAGTGCAGCAGCACTGGCGGCCATGGCTTGTGCGCGGGCGTCTTTGGTGGAGGACGCGGCGCGCTTGAGTTGGTCTAGGGTTTGCGCTGCACTGATGAGCGGGTTGCTAATGGCGAGCGTAATGCCGGTTTGTTTGGTGCGGGTTTGCTGGTTAGCATCAGCGGTGTCGGTGCCGGCTTGGATGTTGATGCTCTGGGCGTCGATGGCCACAGAGCCTGATGGGCTCATCACGGTGCTGGCGGTTTGTCGGTAGGCTTTACCGGCTGTGATGTCGACGTTGCCGTCTATCGTGCCGACCATGCTGCCGACCTGGGTGGTGCTGGCACTCTGGCTGGCCGTGTCGGTGGTGCGTGAGCCTAGGGTGAGGCTGATGCCTGGGCCACCGAAGAGGCCGGACTCTTGTTCTTGACGTGAAGCAGAAGCAAATTGTTGGGCAGTGGCCGATTCGATGACGATGTCGCGCGCGGCAGTAATTTTAGTGCCGCTACCGGAGACGAGTTGGCTGCCTTGTACGGTGGCGCTGCCACCGGCTTGGACTTGCACTTGCTCGGCACTGAAGACGGATTGGGTAACGTCGGTGCTACGCATCTCTTCACGCTTGGTAATCGTGCGGCTGCTTAAAGAGCCGCTGCTGGTGATTTGACTGCCTTGCGCAAATTCGCTGCTGGCGGTGCCCGCGACGATGTGGATGTCGCCTTCTGCGGCCACATCCAGCTTGCCTTGTTGGCTGCTAACGGTGGCAGCGCGCGCGTTGATCTTGCCTCCCGCAGCCAGGCTGATGTCACCTGCTGCCTGAATCTGGGTGCCGACTTCTTTGCTGCTGGCTTCACGCAGAAAGTTGGCGTCGTTATGACGTTGCACGCTCTCTGTTCGGCTGGCGGTGGCGAGGGTGCCTAAGTTGAGGTCTCGTCCTGCTGTGAGTGCAGTGCTGCCCTTACCAGTATTGTTGAGTCGTGCAGCGTCCAGATTGAGATCGCGTTGTGCTTTGAGATGTAGTTGGCCGTTGGGGGCGGTGACGGTGATGTCTGCGATGCGGTCGAGATTGGTTCGGCTGGCGTTAGTGAGGCTAAATTGTCTGGTGCGTTTGGTGCTGCTGCTTTGATGGCTACTGCTTTGGTTACTGCTCTGGGTGGTGCTGGCAATGTTGATGTCGCCACCGGCTTGCAGGACAAGTTCGCGCTCGGCACGCATGCGCCCACCGATGTTGTTGATGTCTGCAGTGGTGCTAGCACGGACTTGTTCACCAGCGAGCGTGCCACCGTTGTTGTTGACGGTGGCAGCTGTGATGGTGAGCTGCTTGCCAGCGTTAACGGTGCCGCTGTTGTTGATGGCACCTGCGAGTTCGATGTCGATACGCTCAGCAGCGATCAAGGTGCCGTCGCTCTGCAAGTCACCGCTCTTGGGAATGAGATAAACCCTGGGCACGAGTACGGCGGTGGTGACGGGCTGGCCGTCTTTGCCGGGCAGGGTAATTTGCTGCTCTTCCAGCCAGACGATGTCGGTGGTGAGTTGCTGGACTTGTTGGGCGGTTAAGGCTATGCCGGGGCGCAGTTGCCAGCGCTGGGCTACCGTGACGCCACTGTTCATCAATGCGGCGTATTGGGCTTCGTCATTGCTGTAGCCGGGCAGGAAGCGTCGGCCGGTTAATTGCGCAATTTGTTCACGTAATAATTGTTGTTCGAGGTAGCCGTCACCGAGCCGCTTTTGGGTGGTGGCGGGGTGGGCGCTGAGTTGGACGAGCATGGCATCAGAGCTCAGCCATTGCCGGTATTGCACAAAGCGGGGGTTGGTTTCGATTAAGGGACTGCGGTCGTTGTCTGTGCGATGAAACAGGCCGTGGGTGCCGGCGAGTGCACGCTCGGCGAATTGGGCGAGGGCGGTGACGGTGGCGGTGTCTTGGGTTGTGTTGGGTGTTTGATTGTTCGCCGCCTCTGCGCGGGCAATAAATTCGGTCACCGGCAAGGTAAAGCTGGTCACCACATCAGCCGGCGCATAGCCCAGCACCGGACCCCAGTCGCGCTGGTGATAGCGTTTAAACCCTCCACGCCAGCGACTTTGGGTGTGTTGGCTGGTGCCGCTTTCTTGCACGATGTGCTGGCCGATGGCGTCGATGTTGTCTAGCTGGTTGAGCTTTGCAACTAATGGTCCGCCAGCTGTGATGCGGCTTTTATCATTGATGAAGTGGCCGCCCTCTAATGTCATCGTGCCACCGGCTGTGAGTTTGGCCGGGTCTGAGGTGATGACGCGACTTTGCAGCTCGGTGTGGGTGACGTAAAACTGGGTCCAGGCTTTGATTTCTGCGCCGGCAAAGCCGGCGTTGTAGTGGGCAATGGCGCGCTCTAAGGCGTCCATGCGTGCTTCACTTTGGGTGCGCCAAGTTTCTTGCGACTGCACATACTGCGCTTGGGCGTTGTCGTAGGCTTGTTGCTGCTGTTGGTAGGCAGCGATGGCGCGCGCGTAGTCGGCTTGTTGGGTGAACCAGCGTTGTCTTAGGCTGCCGTCAGGGTCGAGGGCAGGGTCAGGCTCGATCGGTTGGGTGAGCGTGGGCGGGGTGGGCTTGGTTAAGCTGGGTGCGGTGGGTTCATTGTCTGGTGCAGTTAAGTTGAAGTAAGCCCAGGCCGGATCAGTGCGCAGATAGGCGGTCTCAGGCGTTGGGGTGCAAACTTCCTGATCACCTACGCCTACGCAATCTTCAACACTGATCTGCGGGATGGGGGTTTTACCGAGCACGCTGGCGTCACTGTTGGTGGTGTTGGTGTTCCAGCGATAGAGGCCGGCGCGGCTCCAGCGTTGCCAACGGAAGTTGGCGCCTAAGATTTTTTGTGCAGCGCCATCGGGCTGGATGTAAAACTGTTTAACTGGGCCGCTGACGGTTTCGGTGACGGTGGCAAAGTGTTCGTTGGAGTTGGCAAAGGAGGCGCTGGCGATGTGTATGTCGCCTAAGGCCTCGATGGAGGCGCTGGCGTTGTGGATGAGACGGGCTTGTCCGGTTGCGCGTAATTGGGCGTCCAATGCACCACCGAGGTTAAGTGTGCCGCCGGAGTAGAGTTGTGCGTGGTTGCGGTTGTGGATTTCTTCTGCGCCTATGGCAAGGCTGCTGGCCGCGGCGATGATGGGGGTGTTGGCAGGGATGACAGGATTACCAGGGTCAGCGGCATCGCCAATATTATTTACACGTTTACCACCGATGGTGACCCGGTCACCGATGATGGTGCCGCTGCCCAGGTTGTCTAGGGTGTTGGTTTGAATGGTGACGCTGGGCGCTTCGATGTGGCCACGATTTTGTATATGGCCGTCGGCGGTGAGGATGAATTCGCCTGCCGCATAGAGGTTGCCGACGTTGCGCACACCCAGCCCATGTTCGGTGCCGATGAGCCAAATCTTGCCGGCATACATGCCGCCTAGTCGGGCGATGTCGAGTGCATAGAAGGGCGCCGGTGGGAGTTCTGATTTGCCCTCTGCTTTAGCGGCCATGGTGATGCGTAGATGATTGGCCCAAATCGCGGCGTTAATGCGCGTTGCACGCGTGAGTATTTCGGCATAGTTGGTGTCACGCGCGTCCATGCCGCCGCCGTCGATTTGTATGCGACCAGATCCCATGTCAAATCCGTTGAGCTGACCGTTTTGCAGTTGGGGTGTGCCGGTGGCCAGTTGCACATGGGCGGCATTTAGGAAGCCGCAGCCCGAGCAGGTGATGCCGGCGGGGTTGGCGAGGATGAAGTCGGCTTTGTTGCCGGCGATTTCGACATAGCCTTGCAGGCTGCTGGGGTTGGTGCTGTTGACTTGATTGATGATGACGTTAGCGCTACCACCAGCTAACCAGGGGTTGGCCGCGACCCAGCCGGCAAGTTGGGTCTGGGAAGGCTGGTAGCCGTTGTTGATGATGACGCCTTGCGGGTTGACGTCGAATTGGCGGAATTGATTGAGTGATACGCCGCCTGCACTGGGGGTGGTGATGTCGACTTGTGGGACGCCGTTGGCACTTTGCAGTAGGGTCGGGCGCTGGTTGCCGGGGGCGTTGGGGTCGGTGTGGATTTGGGCAATTGCGGCCACTGACACGCAGCTGTGGATGCTTAGCGAGAGCTGTAATTTTTTGATCATGGGGGCTAGTTAGAAAGAGAGATTCACATTGAAACCGGCGGTACTGCTACTGGTGCGAAATGCACCTGGCTTGTCTATGGGTTTGGCTATGAATACATCCCAATAGCAATGTTTTTGGCGATATCTCACACCTATGAATGCACCGCCTAGCCGAGAGCCCACCAGCTGTGTGCTGGATCTACCACCAACAGCGCCGGTATCAATGCCGGTATACATTTCCAATCCTGAAAGCGGGGTAGTCCATGCCATTTCTTGTCGTAGCAACCAGCCGCGCTCACTACTGAGTAGCAATTCACCATCAAAACCGCGCACGGTGTAGCGACTACCGATAGCAAATTTGTCTTCCGGCGAAAGCGGTGTGTGGTTCCACTGTGCGCGCCAGCCCGCGTTGTAACGGAATGTTTGTTTTTGAATGTTGAATGGCAGATTTAGCTGCGCATCCGCGCTGATGATCTGCATACGCGAGCTGCCTTCGCCGCGCGCCTCTTCGGGCGCTCTTAGCGATTGCAGTGCGCCGGTGCCACGGCGATAGGCAAGAGTCGTATCCAGTGTTGCTGTACCAATTAATTCTCTGTTTGATAAACCAAGCTCCCATCCACTGGTGCGACGGCGCTGTACAGTAATTTCGGTATCGTTAATAAAATTATGTGATTCACGCTGCCATAGCCGCAGACTGGCGCTGGTTTTACGCGCGCTATTTCGATAAAGCAGTCGACCTAACCTAAGCTCGCTGTTGTCGCTATTACCGCTGTAGGTAATGATGTCATTTAATCCGGCGAAGGATTGCAGATATGAATTTGCACTTGCAGTTGCTGATAGCAGCCAGTTTTCCCATGGCACGGAGTAATGCACGGTATGACCATGGGTACCACGGCTTCCGGGCAAACCACCACCCGCATCCTGTATCACACTGACATAAAATAAATCATTTAGGGTGAACCAATGGTCATAGGAAAACGTTGCAGTGGTCAGATATTTGCCGGTATTTTTATTACCCGAGTCATCTGCAGAAATATTTAATCGAAATGGGAGTTTTTGATTCCAATCAATGATGACATCGCTTTCATTTTGCAAAGCATCCGACGATGTTGATGGCGTTATTTGTATGTCGGCCTCGACAGTAGGTAGACGCTTGAAGTTTTCTAAAACCTGTTCCAGATCGCGAGAATTTAATAACTCACCCTGCTTTGCAGGTATCGCATTCCATAGCGTTGCGCGGGATTGCGTGTTGTCTGAAAATCGAATATTTCGTATTCGGCCCGGCACTATCGTCAGCGTCAGAATTTCTGTTTCAAGGTTTTGTGGTGCGACTAAAACACGGGTAGTGGCATAACCTTGCCTGGTAATTGCTTGCTGCAGGCGCTGCACGACAATGCCTATGCCATTTGCACCTAAACATCGACCAACTGCAGGATCATCGTTGCCGTTGGCAGATTCGATAAAACTATTGAATCGCTGGTGTAGTTCACCTTGCAGAATTATTTTTTTAATAGTCGAGCAAGGTTTTTCATCTAAAGGCAGTTTGGTTGCAGCTGCATCAGAGATTTTTAAACTGATAGATGGATTAACTTCCATCTGCTGTCGAATTTCTCTTTGACGTTCTTGCTGCCGTAAGATTTCTTGCTCATCGGCCTTATTTTGCCCGCTTGCATTACCTGCCAAAAATGACAATATAAAAAATACTTCTATTAGAAATATATTTATTTTTTTAACTGATGAAGTGTTCGATAAAAAACACAAAGTCCCGAATTTCGCACGCATGATTTTTGATAATAAACAAATAACAGGCGGCGGAGTGTAGCGAGACAAAAATCATTTTAAAAGTAATAATTAATTAGATGTTGTAAGTAAGTTGAATTGTTCGCTGATGTGTAGATTTGAAGCAAAATCCTTTAATAAAAATATATTCATTTAGCATTAAGAAACATCTCTCTTCGCTAAAAATAATTTTAGCCCTGCTTCCATATTGGGATTTTTTTCATGCAGCTCGTCTTACCTGCTTGCGACGCGTGCGCATCAGACTGCGATATCGGTATAGTCGCTTGCGGTAATTACCTTCCGGGTCGGAACAATCAATATCGAATGTTTCGAAAGTACGTATGGCATGATCGAGCGCGTTTCTTTGCTCGCCGGTTTGTATCGGTATAAGTCTGCGGCGACTGCGCAGGTGTTCCTTACGAATATCCACTTCCAGACAATGTCCATGATCTGCGGTCTCAACTTCAAGCAATAGTGCTTCGGCGCGCGTCAAGCCAAACCAGTATCCAAGCTCTATACGTGCAGCCAGAAAAGGATATTGGTTCGTCATCTCACGCGTAAAATATTCTCTGGCCGCGCTCGCCCATTCAGATTTTCGTGATGAATGAGCGATTTTTTGCAGCATAGCGCGCGCCCCTTTATGACCTTGCCCACTCGCTTTTTGTAGCCAGTAAATAGCTCGGATATCTGATCGAGAATCCACCCGACGGCCACGCCAGGCGGCCAGCCCTAACTCCAACTGTGCGCGAACATTACCTGCAACAGCGGCTATTTCAAGGCTGCGTCGGGCTTCTGGTACGCTGCGACGAGAAAATTCAGGCTTAAGGTATATGCGTGACATCGCAAACCAAGCAACATCAGCACCACGCTCAGCAGCAACAACTAACCAGCGCAATGCTTTTTTATAGTGCGCAACGCCTGCAATACCACTTACGCGCTCTCCTTCATGATCTATACGCCCTATCCATAGACCCAGAGTGATTTGCGCATGCAAATCACCGCTATCTGCCATGATTTTCAGATAACGCTCTATGAGGCGACCATTGGTATCAGAAGTAAATATTAATGCCCGCACACAGCGAGAAAGTATTTCCAGATCTTGTGCCGTAATTTTTCGCCGACGTGAAGCAGCCCCTGTACTACGTCGTTCAATTTGCTGCGCAAGCGGCAAAGCCCAGAATAGATATCGCAAGAAATCAAAACCATTCCACGCATAATTTGCCAGCAGATACTGCGCTTCGACGACCCCGCCTTTTGCTGCACGCGCGGCCCACTCCAGAGCGGCAACATGCTGTGCGACAGCCCGCGACTGCAAATTTACTGCTGACCGTGGCTTCAATTCTCTGATGCCTAATTTTTGGGCAAGTAACCATTGCGCTTCAGGTAGGCCCGCTTGTGCGGCGCTCTGCAATGCAGTCAACGCTTTTTTGCGCAGCGCACTATCGACTTGCGCCCACTCAGCAAAAACCAGCATAGCCAGTACGAGGCCCGCCTTAGCTATACCTTCTTCAAATGCGCGCTCATACCATAACGCTACGCGCATGGGATCACTTGCCAGCCTTGCAGTCTCAAACGGAATATGTGAACCAATCATGCGCCAGGCATCCTGCTGGTTTTGTTCTGCTGCTCGTTCCAGCCAATGCAAAGCCGTAGCCATACTTTGTGGAAGACCACCACCACCGAACAAATATCGCTTACCCAATGCGAGCTGAGCCATAGCGTGACCGCCTCTTGCAGCCCGAATAATTAGTAATTCTTCACGATTTGCCATTTATTTCGCGATACTTTTCATTCAAAACATGAACAACTTTGGCGAGGATTGCCCAGCAAAGCACCTTGGGATGATCAATAACTGTTTTTGGAAATACTGCTGCGTATGCACAACAGATTGTGCGGACAAGACCCTATTTCACCACACAATAGTTACCAATTGTGAAAGCCTAACTTTGCGCTTCAACAGTGCCTTAGTCAACGCCATGCAGTATCAATAAAACAACACTATCGGGTGTTTTAGCCTGTTTTGCCCAAGGCAGTTGTGCGCTGACCACCGAACTTCGAATGGTTTCCATTTAAGAAATTAATGTTGACAAATCCGACCTGCGCGGATTTTCAACAAACCTTCAATCTGAGGATGGAAATATGAAAAAAACTCTAACTGCTCTGGCCATCGCCAGTTCATTTTGCGGCTACAGCTATGCGCAAACAGCCGTCAATATCTATGGCATCGTTGATATGGGTTTCGTCAATGAGAGCGGCGGTGCTACCGGCTCAGTACAAAAACTGACCAGTGGCGCCCAGTCCGGCTCACGTATCGGCTTCAAAGGTACGGAAGAACTGAGCGCAAACATGAAAGCATTGTTTGTTTTGGAAACAGGTATTGCAGCTGATGCTGGCGGCTTTAACCAAGGCGGCCTGGCATTTGGCCGACAAAGCTTCGTCGGCCTGCAAGGCGACTTCGGTACCGTAACGCTTGGCCGTCAATACACCCCGTACTTCCTGACATTAAATGGCGCTGATCCGTTCGCAAGCGGTCTGGCTGGCGCTGCGATCAACATGATGGCAAGTTCCGGTGTTCGCATGAACAACGCCATCAAATATGCATCGCCATTAATCGATGGTTTTTCTGGTGAAATTGCCTACGGGTTTGACGAAGCAGCAGACAGCAGCAGCAAAGGTCGCATAATCAGTGGCTCCGTAGGTTACGCAGCTGCACCAGTAAGCATCAAACTGGCGCATCACAACAAACGTAATGCGACCGACACTGATACCGCAAGAAATACATTGCTGGCTGGCACCTGGGATTTCCAAATTGCCAAACTTCATCTTGGCTATGCAAGCAACAAAGGTATTGATAGCTCTCCTTATTCTTGGAATGCATCAAATGCTACTGGCACCACCAATCCTTTCGGCTTTACAGGCTCATCTGTCGGCTCAACCAAAAGCAATGACCTGATGGTCGGCGTATCCGTACCATTTGAAAATCATACTTTCCTGGCTTCCTACATACGCAAAGATGATCGCAACACAGCCAACAATGATGCGAATCAGTTTGGTCTGGGCTACACCTACGCGATATCCAAACGCACCAACGTTTATGCCGCATGGGCACGCACCAGCAATAAAAACCTTGCTTCCTACACCGTCGGCAACAACTCCGAAACCGGTTCTGGCGACAAGGCATTTAACCTCGGCTTGCGTCATACATTCTGATCATTCAGTTTGCATGACAACACAGAATTCAGCTGTCACTTCCTGGGAAAAGTGGCTGTTGGATAAGGGCTGTTAGCCAGCCTGCAGATTTATCTGCAAATTTTTAATCTCCTCTGTATCTTTAGGGCACCTGCGGGTGCCCTTTTTTTATTACAAAAAAATTTATGCGGCAATCTGAGAAGTCCGTATCGACATCTAAAAAAATTAATATAAAACCAATATAGCAATCGCTAACTAAATAACATCCCGCTTAACCTTGCAGGATTGCATTACCGCCACGGTCGACAGATGTAGAATGTAAGCAACTATTTTCGGCAAATCTGGAAACTCCTCACTACTCAAAACATGCATGCAATCTCGCTAGAATATTTGCGTAATCACTTTGATGAAGCAGTCGCTATGGCCGAAGTTGGTGAACTGATCATTACCAGAGATAGTGGCTCCAATCTTGTTCTGCTTAGCGAATCAGACTGGCGAACTTTGCAGGAAATCGCGCATTTGTTCTCTACGCCGCTAAACGCAGATCGTTTGCAATTGAGCCTGCAAACATCGCGGGCTAACGCGCAAAATAAAACTGACGTCACATGACATTACGCCTTACCAGCCAGGCTCAGGAAGATTTGGATTACTGGGTAAGCTGCGACCCCAAGCTGGCAGACAGAATAAAAGCCTTGCTTGAGCGCCTGGAGCAAGGGCTGGATTTACCCGCTATGCAACGCATAAATCTGAAATTTGGAGAAATTTCTTTAACTTCCGTAAAAATCGCACCTGAACACAGGTTAGTATTCGAGCCTTCCGGTGAGCAAATCCTGGTACACCAGTGCCGCTTCCATTATTAAACCTAAGCTGAAATGACTATGACTGCAAAGCTTGACTCCGATACTGTCGCTCTTTACCTTGAAGATAACGCACATTTTTTTGATGCATATCCAGATTTATTGGCTGGCCTGCGCCTGACTACACAACTAGGTGGTCGCACCGTATCGCTTCAGGACAGGCAAATGGAAATCATGCGTGAGAAGCTAAGAATTCTTGAGCTCAAGCATGCCAACCTAATGCGCGTGGCAAAAGATAATGACGCCATCATGGATAAATTTCATCAGTGGGTTGATGCGCTATTAATTTCGCGCAATGAACAAAATCTGCCAGAGTCGCTGCTGCAAGCAATGCGCGATGTATTTGGCGTAGAAGGTGCAAGCCTGCGACTGTGGGGCGGCGCAAATAATTCGGCTGATGCGTGGTTTAACAAAGACATCAGCGATGAAGCCAAGACATATGCGCAGCAGCTTACGCAACCGTATTGTGGTCCGGCAGGTGAACAGGAAGGACTGAACTGGTTAGACAATAAAGCGGCCATACAATCTGCTGCCATCGTCGCGTTGCGCAAACCCGATACCAAAGAAAGTTTTGGATTGCTGGTTTTAGGATCACATGATCCTTTGCGTTTTTCCAGTGAACTCGCCACAGATTTCCTCATGCGCATAGGGCAAACTGCCAGTGCTGCGCTGATAGGAACAGCAACTTAAGCGTCGCGCCTTGAACAACGATCGCGATCAGGCTGAAATTAATAGCTACCTGCAGTACTTGCAGACACAGCGCAAGTGCTCTGCCCACACGGTCAGTAATTATCAGCGTGATCTGCAGCAGCTAGACAGCCTCGCCTCTGAACACGGCGCGGTAAATCTGGCAGTGCTATCGCATTTTGATATACGCCGTTTTACCAGCCAGCTGCATGCAAAGGGCTTATCTCCCACATCGATCGCGCGCAAGCTTTCTGCATGGCGTGGGTTTTACAATTGGCTTTCCGAGCAGCGCACACTAGAAACCAATCCCGTAATTGGAGTAAAAGCACCCAAACGGGCAAAATCCTTACCCAAGGCGTTGAGCGTTGATGACGCAGTCCATCTCTTAACAGGACAACTGCCCAGCCATGATCAGACCGCACCTGAAAAATTATGTAACTACGCGATGTTTGAAATGCTGTATTCAAGCGGACTGCGAGTATCAGAACTGACCAGCCTGGATTTTCAATACATACAAAAACCCGATCATGTCTCAGCCGGCTGGATAGATTTTGATGCGGCAGAAGTGACTGTCACAGGCAAAGGCAGCAAGCAGCGCAGCGTACCTGTAGGTGCAGCGGCCATAGAGGCATTACAGCGCTGGCTGGCTGTTCGATCTAGCCTGGTGAAATCCCTGTCCAAGTCTGATTCCAGCGCACTTTTTCTGACTGCCCGCGGCAATCGCATGACGCCACGCGCCGTCCAAACCAGACTCAAAGCACATGCGCTGGCGCTGGGCATTCCCGCCAATGTGCATCCGCATGTATTGCGTCACTCATTTGCTTCACACGTGCTGCAATCTTCGGGTGATCTGCGGGCAGTACAAGAAATGCTAGGGCATGCGTCTATAGCATCAACTCAGGTTTATACTTCGCTGGATTTTCAACGCTTGGCACAAGTTTATGATGCAGCACATCCGCGCGCAAAAAAACAAAAGCCTACAAATTGAATTTAATACAAACAATCCGAACGACAAAAAACACCGTAACAATAATCAGCAAATTCTTTTTCAGGTTCAATCATGTCACTCATACCCGCCACCATTCTGACCGGCTTTTTAGGCGCAGGAAAAACTACGCTTTTAAATCGTATCCTGCATGAACAGCATGGACAAAAAATTGCTGTCATCGAAAATGAATTTGGTGAGGAAAATATCGACAATGAAATTCTGGTTCAAAATAGCAGCGAACAAATCATAGAAATGAATAACGGCTGCATATGCTGCACCGTAAGAGGCGATCTGATCAGCGCATTAAGTCAGCTTTCACAAAAGCGTCTCGCCGGAGAGCTGCAATTTGACCGTGTCGTTATTGAAACTACCGGGCTTGCCAATCCGGGTCCGGTTGCACAAACTTTTTTTATGGACGAAGAAGTCGCCACACATTATTTGCTGGATGGTGTCATCACCGTCGTCGATGCCAGTCATGCAATGCAGCAGCTAGATGATTTTCAGGAGGCGCAACGACAAGTAGGCTTCGCCGACCGCATGCTGCTCTCCAAAGTTGATCTGGTCAGCCCGGAGCAGCTCGCTCTGCTTGAAACCAGACTAAAACGCATCAACCCGCGCGCGCCTATCGGCAAAACCGATTTCGGCAATGCCAGCATAGATGCCATTTTTGACATACGCGGCTTCAACCTCAACGACAGGCTGGAAATCGACCCTGACTTTCTCAAAGATGAAGAACAAGTTCATGACTGCGATGACCACTGCGACCATACAGACCACACAGGTCATGCTCACCATCACACGCATGAGCATAAACATGCCGGTCATGGACACACCGACGAAATTGCTGCTTTTGTATTTCGTAGCCAGCGTGCCTTCGAGCCTGCCCTGCTGGAGGAATTTGTAGCCGGTCTGGTCAAGGTCTACGGTCCGCGCATGCTGCGCTATAAAGGCATACTGTGGCTAAAAGGGGCGGAGCGCAAAGTCATTTTTCAGGGCGTACACCAAACCATGGGCAGCGACCTCGGTGCAAAATGGGAAGAAAACGATGTCCGGGGTAGTAAGATTGTGTTTATTGGCCAGTCCTTGCCAAAACAAATCATATTTGATGGATTGGAGCAGTGTCTGGTATAAACTATATCAATACTTTATTGGCTCTAAAGTAGGGAAATCCAAGCGAAAAATTGCCGGAAAGAAATTAAACATTCATATAAATCGTCTTGCCCACAGGGCCTGAAAAAAAATCGGCTAAAAATACAGCAATGTCTGGCACCAGAGCAGCCAAAGCTATTACAATAGCCCCCGATTAAAAAGGCCGATAGTCATAACAATCTGACTAGACATAAAACGCAAATAAACGCCTGTGCATTAACAAAGCAACATCAGGTTTGGCAGTTAAA
>CAIVDH010000295.1 GCA_903904635.1 uncultured Burkholderiales bacterium
AAAATTTAAAGTTAAATTTAATCGCTCTTCATGGGGTCGGCGTCGACCATTAATTATATCGGTTTTGATAATTTTCAAATTAAAGAAACGAGCGCTTCTTTAAATAATCAAGAATTTTTTTGATTTTTTGCAGATTTTATTTACGACTTGATCATTTTTTCAAAACTATCTGCAGAGTATGAGTTTGTAGGAGGCCGTATTTTTTGATGTTGTTTCGTTTTGTCACTAGGCGCCGCATCACTTTTTTGCTTGTCATGAGATTGTATTTCGTTCTCAGCTTGTTTTGCTGCGGATGCTATTTTTTTACTTGAGGGGATATATTTTTTTTCATTGACATGAAATAAATTCCCTTTTATGTTCTTTAAAAGATTTTCAGGTATTTTTTTTCCGTGTTTTTTAAAATAAGACTCCTTTAGTAAATTATCTACTTCCGCTCGAGCAGCAAGCATTAATGGCCTTAAGGATTTGTTATGGGCTAATTTTTCTGGCGTGGTACGAGAAAATACAACGATAGATTCCCCGGTTTTTAAATTAATTTGTTTGGTTGCTAGCAGCACGTCCCTTTGCTTATCGACGTCCGGTCTTTTGTCATTTCTATCTACACTTATGTACAGGTTGGTATTTTGAATATTGAGCATTTTTCTCTGCGCCTTGGGGTTACATATCGAAATTGAGCATAGCGAAGATATGTGACGGTCAAAGAGAAAAAGTTCGATTAACGTCCTAAAGTTCGACAATCGAATTGCACAGATGGGGTTGATGCCTTCAGAAATTATTGCCGGTACCCAGCCAAGCGTACCGGTTAGAGTCAGATGGGATCGGTCAGTTACGCTTTAGTAATCGTGCCGCATCCCGAGCAAAATAAGTCAGCACCCCATCCGCGCCGGCCCGCTTAAAGCAAAGCAGTGACTCCATCATCGTTTTGTCGTGATCAAGCCAGCCATTAAGCGCAGCAGCCTTGATCATCGCGTATTCGCCACTGACCTGATAGGCAAATGTCGGTACTTTGAATTCTTCTTTAACTCGTCTGACAATATCCAGATAAGGCATGCCCGGCTTAACCATCACCATATCTGCACCTTCGGCCAGATCCAGCCCCACTTCACGTAACGCCTCATCGCTATTGGCCGGATCCATTTGATAAGTTTCCTTGCTACCTTTACCTAAATTGGCAGCGGAGCCAACTGCATCACGAAATGGTCCGTAGAACGCGGATGCGTACTTAGCGGAGTAAGCCATGATGCGGGTGTGGATAAATTTATTTTCCTCGAGTGCATTGCGTATGGCGCCGATACGACCATCCATCATGTCTGAGGGCGCCACAATATCGACGCCTGCTTCTGCCTGCACTAATGCTTGTTTTAGCAAAATGGCTGTGGTCTCATCGTTAAGCACATAGCCATGATCATCAAGAACGCCATCTTGTCCGTGGCTGGTAAAAGGGTCGAGCGCCACATCTGTCAGAATGCCTAGCTCCGGGAAACGTGATTTCAATTCGCGTACGGCATGCGGTACCAAACCTTGCGGGTTAGTCGCCTCGATACCGTCTGGTGTTTTAATAGCAGGGTCAATTACGGGAAACAATGCCAATACCGGTATGCCCAGAGCAACGCAATCTTCGGCGATAGCAAAAAGCAGGTCTACGGATACACGTTCCACTCCGGGCATGGAAGCGACTGCTTCGCGTCGGTTTTTACCATCAAGGATAAATACCGGATAAATCAGATCCGCTGCGGTTACAACATTTTCACGCATCATCGCGCGCGAGAAGGGATCTTTGCGCATGCGGCGCATCCGGATTGCAGGAAATTGGGCGGATGATTTTCTGGTCTCGGTCATAGAATTCTCAATTTTTTTGGTATAAAAAATCCAGGCGGCGCAAGTTCGCAAGGACGAATTATTTGAAACTTTCGGGAATGCCCGCCATCAGATAAGCGGGTGACTTGTTCACCTCCCGCTTCTCCTCCCTGAGCGGGGCTGACTTGTACCAAAACGAGCCAGCGTTGAACCCTGGAGACCTCCCCCTTTCTCCAGGGTTTTTTTATTCTTTTGCTGCTGCGATGATTTCGCAATGCTGCGACGTACTTTCTAGCGGCTCATTCACTTTTTCATTTAATCCTAGCAAATCACGTATCTGTGTATCTGCCTGCTCCAATCCTACGCGTTTCAAAGCTGAAAACAATTGCACTGAAAAAGGCAGTGGCGCTCCGGTTTCGTCAACATAACTTGAGAGAACCGTGCTGGCAAGTCGCAGGGCTTCTGTAGACTCGCTGCGGTTTAGTTTATCGGCCTTACTAAGAAGGCAATGAATGGGCTTGCCTGTTGGCGCAAACCATTCGAGCATTTCGACATCCAACGCAGTAAAGGGGCGGCGGGCATCCATAATTAAGACCATGGCTGCTAACTGCTCGCGCGCCTGTACATAGTGCCCCAGCAAATCCTGCCAGTGGTGTTTGGCCGTACCAGACACTTCTGCATAGCCATAGCCTGGCAGATCGACCAGAAATGCACGTATTTCATCAACCCGAGTGGCATCTTTGCGGTGCTGACCCACATGCGAGCCACCCAATGAAAAGAAGTTGATATGTTGGGTACGACCGGGTGTTTTGGAAGCAAAAGCCAGTTTTTTCTGATTGCAAAGTAAATTAATTGCTGTTGATTTGCCGGCGTTGGATCGACCGGCGAATGCGATCTCCGGGACTTTATAATTTGGCAAATCACTCAGATGATTGACCGTAGTGAAAAAGCGGGCTTGCCAGAGGAGGGACATAGAGGATGGAAGAAGCAGACAGGCTAACAAATAGGGAAACCTATTGTAGTACAATGTTGCTCCATTGCCGGGTGATAAAACATATCTGTTTTGCTATCCGACCAGTTGCACAAAGCTTTTACATTTGTGCGCCTCATAAAAAATTAATGACCAGTCCCAGGGTGTTTGAATGAACCGTGCTCTCCTGTTGTTTACGAAATTTTTGTCTGTTGCTTTGTTGACGACAGCTACGCTTGCTGTAGCCAACGAAGAAAAAGCTCAGCCCAAGGCTGATCCTGCCAAAGGTGGGACGCTCTATTCCGGCGGTGATCCATCGCGGGGCATCATGGCTTGTGTTGCCTGTCATGGCGCAGCAGGTAACTCCACCGTCCCGCAAAACCCCAAGCTGGCTGCGCAACATGAAGCTTATTTACAAAAGCAGTTGCATGAATTCAAAGGCCCTACGCGTAATAATGCCGTAATGACCGCAATTGCAACGGCCATGAATGACGATGACATTCGTAACGTTGCCGCTTTCCTTGATCAGCAAAAACCTGGCACAGGTAGCGCCCGTAACAAAGCCAATGTTGAAATCGGCAAGAAAATTTATCGCGCTGGTATCGCCGAGAAAAATGTTCCTGCCTGTGCTGGTTGCCACAGCCCGAATGGTGCCGGCATTCCTGCGCAGTTTGCGCGTGTAGCAGGCCAGCATCAGGAATACACCGTTGCTCAGTTGATGAATTTCCGCACTGGCGCAAGATCTAATAGCGCTCAAATGACGGCAATAGGAAAACGCTTATCAGATGATGAAATGCAGGCTGTTGCTGATTACATCGCTGGACTGAATACTGCAAAATAAAAAGGGTGTGGGTGTGCACCCAACACAAAAACAAGCTTTAACTTAAATAAAAGGGGCGACCGCAAGGCTGCCCCTTTTTGCTTTCAGTGCATGCTGCTTTAACAGGCGGGCGAGCGAGTAAATTGATAAATAGTTGTGAGTTACTGCGCAGACGGACTTGTATTAAGCTTTCGCTGCTATTTACTATCAGAGAGATCAAAATTTTGATTCACTCTGCGATTTGTAATTTTTACGGCGAGCTTTAAAAACTTAAAGCTGTTAGTCCAGGTAGCTTTTTTTTGTGTACTAGCGTTTTCATCTGGAGTGCATCATGCAAACTAAGCGTCCTCGTTTCAACGAACCACTGCCTTCAGAAATTACCCCGCGTGATATCTTCGAATCGCGCCGGCAGTTTTTGCAGCAGATTAGTGTTGCAACTGTAACAGTGGCAGGTTTGTCCGACAATGTGTTTGCACAAACGATAGCAGCACGCGCCAAACTAGCAGCACGCGCTAACCCTGCGTACTTCGCCAAAGAAAAGCCAACAACATTTGAAGATGCCACCAGCTACAATAATTTTTATGAGTTCGGCATGGATAAGGGCGACCCTATGCTATATGCCGGTACGCTCAAGACGCGACCATGGACAGTACGCATTGATGGCGAAATTAAAAAGCCGATGACATTGGACATCGACAGCTTATTAAAAATTGCGCCGCTAGAGGAACGACTTTACCGTTTGCGCTGTGTAGAAGGCTGGTCGATGGCTATACCGTGGATAGGCTATTCGCTGTCGGAATTAATACGCAAAGTTGAGCCTAACAGTAATGCAAAATTTATCGAGTTCACCACCTTAGCCGATGCTAAGCAAATGCCTGGCGTAAGTAGCCGTGTGCTGGACTGGCCATATACGGAAGGCCTACGCATAGACGAGGCGAATCATCCTCTGGCGCTACTGTGCGTGGGCATGTATGGCCAAACTTTGCTCAATCAAAATGGCGCACCTGTGCGTGTGGTCTTGCCGTGGAAATATGGTTTTAAATCAGCTAAATCGATAGTGCGGATTCGTTTCACTGAAACACAGCCACAAACAGCTTGGAACAGATCAGCGCCGGAAGAATACGGTTTCTATTCGAACGTCAATCCAAATGTTGACCATCCGCGCTGGTCACAAGGGAGTGAGCGTCGCATAGGTGAGGATGGATTTTTTACCAAAAAACGTAAGACACTGATGTTCAATGGTTATCCGGAAGTCGCTTCCCTTTATACCGGCATGGATTTGAAAAAATTCTATTGATGCTGAACTTTAAACCCAGCCCAAGGCAAATGGGTCTGCTTAAGGGGGGGCTATTTATCGTTGCGTTGTTACCGTTGGCACGACTAGTGCTGCTCGGATTTTTGGATAAGCTCAGTGCGAATCCTATCGAGTTCATTACCCGTAGCAGCGGTGATTGGACTTTATATCTGCTAGGCCTGACATTGGCCGTGTCGCCCTTGCGTCAGCTTACGGGCTGGAGCTGGCTGATCAGTTTGCGTCGGATGTTAGGTTTGTTTACTTTTTTTTATGCGAGTCTACACTTCACAACATTTATCTGGTTCGATCATTTCTTCGATCTCGATGCAATGTGGAAAGATGTGCTGAAGCGTCCATTCATCACAGTAGGATTCGCGGCCTTTGTATTGCTTTTCTCTTTGGCCGTGACGAGTACAAACAAAATGATGAAGCGATTGGGCGGGCGCTGGAAAATGCTGCACCGGCTTATTTATTTAATCGCAGTGCTGGCACTATTGCATTTCTGGTGGATGCGGTCTGGCAAGCAAAATTTTGCTGAGCCTATAGTCATAGGCAGCATCTTCGCATTGCTACTTGCCAGCAGAGTACTATTTTGGTGGCGCGCCCGAGCAGCAGAACAATAGCGTAACCAGAGGGTTAATCCGGTATCGATTCCAGCGCAAACAAATCAGCAGGCATTTCACGCTTTCTGACTAGCATAATTTTGTCGCCATCAATCAGCACTTCCGCTGCACGGCCACGGGTATTGTAGTTTGATGCCATCGTCATACCATAGGCGCCTGCAGACATGATGGCAAGCAGGTCACCCTGTTCGATCGCAAGAGCGCGTTCTCGTGCCAGCCAATCACCAGATTCGCAAACCGGGCCCACCACATCATAAGTTTGCCCTGCAATATCGCGTTGCAAAACTGGCTGTACCCCATGCCATGCCTCATACATAGCCGGTCGCATCAGATCATTCATCGCTGCATCAACAACAGCAAAATTTTTAGTGGCACCGTGTTTGAGATACTGAATTTCAGTCAGGAGCACGCCTGCATTGCCAACAATGGAGCGGCCCGGCTCAAACAACACAGTAATCGGTTTGCCTTGATATTTTTCTGCGCGCCACGCATCAATCCGCGTAAATAATCGTGACAGATAGTCGCCGACCTTCACAGGCTTTTCATCGTCATAAGTAATGCCTATGCCACCGCCGATATCAAGGTGGTGCAGCTCAATACCTGCCTGATGCAATTCATCGACCAGTTCTATAACTTTATCTAAAGCTTCAAGTAATGGCGCATCATCGAGTAGCTGGGAGCCGATATGACAATCAATACCCACCACGCGTAAATTTTTCAGGTTGTGAGCGACTTTGTAAGTTTCAATGGCTTCTGAAAATGCAATGCCAAATTTATTATCTTTCAAACCTGTTGAAATATATGGATGAGTTTTCGCATCTACGTCAGGATTTACACGCAGAGAAACGGGTGCCTGTTTATGCATCTCGGCGGCGACTTCATTCAATCGATGAAGCTCGGGTATAGATTCCACATTGAAGCATAAAATATCGTGTGTCAGAGCCAGACGCATTTCATCGCGTGACTTGCCTACACCTGAAAAAATGACTTTGCTCGGATCACCACCTGCAGCAAGCACACGTAGTAGTTCACCGCCAGATACGATATCAAAGCCTGAACCCTGTTTGCCTAGTAAGCTCAATACAGCCAGATTGGAATTAGATTTGACTGAGTAGCAGACCAGCGCATCGTTTTCGCTGCGGCCATGCTTGCTGCAAGCAGCCGCATAGGATGAGAAATTCTCAATCAGGCTGGCGCTGGAGTAGACATAAGTAGGCGTACCAAATTCAGCTGCGAGCCGATCCAGAGCGACATCTTCAGCAAATAATTTATTACCGCGATAGGCGAAGTGCGACATGATCAAAATAAATTCAGGATAGGTAAATACGATACTGATGGCTGGATGATTGCTGACTGTCTTCCACGTCAGACTTAGGCATAGGGGGGCGTGGCTGATCTGGCAAGTATAGTGGCCCAGTCTGGCCGCATCCAGCCGTCAGACCCGCAAATGCAATCGCCGTTAAAATGGCGCAGGTTTTTAGTAAATTAAACATAGCGAATGTCGATGAAAGTTTCATTGAGCAGCAGACGCGCCCACATAGAACAACTCTCTGGAGTGTAGCATGAGCGAATCCGAATTCTTGGCGCTGGCCGAAGCAGTGCTTGACCAGATTGAGGCTAGTCTTGAACTGGCAGCTGATGAAGCAGGCGTCGATGTTGAATGTAGCCGCAGCGGTAATGTG
>CAIVDH010000296.1 GCA_903904635.1 uncultured Burkholderiales bacterium
AAAAAATTTTCAGGTGTTCAACGAAAGACGCTGGATTCCGGCCTGCGCCGGAATGACTGTTGAGATTTAGGCGCTTTTCACACACCCAAAGTCGTTCCGGCGCAGGCCGGAACCCAGTGTCTTTGTTTGCGCACGCATCAACCTTCTGCATGATTGGCAATCAATCATGAGTGCAGAATTAAAAACAAACGAAGTCAAATGCTGAGTACGGGGGTGTGAGGAAGACAGCAGGATGGCAGCCGGTATAATCCCTACTTTATGTGTTCCACATGCGCGCCACCTCCCGGCCGCGCAAAACCCCAACATACTCATGCCCACCCAACAAAAAGAGCAGATCGCCGCATTATTCCAGGACGCCTTAACGCCGGTATTAGCCGGTAGCGACCTCGCTGTTCCGGTCATTACGCTAGAGCGTCCGCGTGATCTTGCGCATGGCGACTTCGCCTGCAATATCGCCATGCAGCTGGCTAAACCATTAAAGAAAAATCCGCGTGAATTAGCGCAGGCTATCGTTGCGGCGGTGCTGGCCAATCCGGCGCGTATCGGTCTGGTTGATGCCGTCGAGATCGCCGGCCCCGGTTTTATTAATGTACGTTTGGCAGTGGCCAGCAAGCAGTCGGTTGTTAAGCGTGTGCTTGCAGATGCCGCCTGCTATGGCAAAACAAATGCCGGCGCCGGCCATAAAGTATTGGTGGAATTCGTCTCTGCCAATCCGACCGGCCCGCTGCATGTAGGCCATGGCCGTCAGGGTGCGTTGGGCGATGCGATTTCGGCGCTGCTGGAAGCGCAGGGCTATCAGGTATTGCGTGAGTTTTATTACAACGATGCCGGTGTGCAGATCGCCACGCTTGCCACCTCGGTACAAGCCCGCGCGCTGGGCAAAAAACCGGGTGATGCAGACTGGCCTGAATCTGCCTACAACGGTGACTATATTGCCGACATCGCCGCTGATTTCCTTGCCAAAAAAACCGTCTCTGCCGCCAACGGCGAGCCCGTCACTGCGAGTGGCGATGTAGAAGATATTGAATCCATACGTCGCTTCGCTGTCACATATTTAAGGCATGAACAAGATCTGGATTTACAGGCCTTCGGTGTGCGTTTTGATAATTATTATCTGGAATCGTCACTCTATGAAGATGGCAAAGTTGCCGCAGCAGTAGCTGCACTGACGGCCGCCGGTAAAACATATGAGCAGGATGGTGCGCTCTGGTTAAAGAGCACCGATTACGGTGACGATAAAGATCGTGTCATGCGCAAGTCTGATGGCACCTTTACTTATTTTGTGCCTGATGTTGCTTATCACATTGCTAAATGGCAGCGTGGTTACGAAAAAGTGATTAACGTGCAGGGCAGTGATCATCACGGCACCATAGCGCGCGTGCGCGCCGGGCTGCAGGCAGTGGGCATGGATATTCCACCGGCCTATCCGGATTATGTGCTGCATAAAATGGTCACTGTCATGCGCAATGGTGAAGAGGTAAAAATCTCCAAGCGTGCCGGCTCTTATGTGACATTGCGCGACCTGATTGAATGGTCAGCCGGTGATGTAGTTGATGCTGCTGGTAAGCGTGATCTGACCCGCGGGCGCGATGCAGTGCGATTTTTTCTGATCTCGCGCAAAGCTGACACCGAGTTTATATTTGATGTCGATCTTGCCTTGGCGCAGTCGGATGAAAATCCGGTCTATTACGTGCAGTATGCACATGCACGCATTTGCTCGGTATTGTCGCAATGGGGTGGTGATGAGGCTGCATTGCATGCCGTTGATACGGCGCCGCTGATCGCGCCGCGCGAAGCATCGCTATTGGCTAAGCTGGCTGAGTATCCGGAAGTGCTGAAAAAAGCGATGGAAGAACTCGGGCCGCATCAAATCGCTTTTTATTTGCGTGATCTGGCGGGTGAATTGCATAGCTACTACAATGCAGAACGTGTGCTGGTTGATGATGCAGCGTTAAAGATGGCGCGCCTGACATTATTGCTGGCCACGCGGCAGGTATTGAAGAACGGACTGGAATTAATTGGTGTATCTGCGCCGTCCAGAATGTAATGCAAACTAACTTGTTATTGTTTACCGGATTTTTTTACAGAGTATGAGCAGTCACCCTATTTCTCGCCGCAGTACTTTGGTTAATCAACATGTCATCAGCCGACAGGCTGGCGGCACGCTGACGGGTCTGATCATAGGTTTGATCATAGGTCTATCTATAGCAGTATGGGTGGCCGTCACCATCATGAAAACACCGGTGCCGTTCATAGACAAGCTGGGTAAACAGTCGGAAAAAACCGGCGAAATGGATGATCCGAATTCCACCTTGCCGGGTGGCGCGCGCGACAAGCATGAAAAGCCCGCTGATGTTGAGGCAGCGCCTGATGTGGCAGAGGTGCCAGTGTTGCCAGCGGTGCCGCCGAAAAAAGTGCCGCAGCCGGCTGACATCACAGACAGCATTAAGCCAGCTGCGACGGACAAATCCAAGGCAGAAAAAAACTCACCAACAGCAGTGCCTGCTGCGCCCGCTTCACCGTCTGATGCTGCTGCCGATGAAAAATTTACCTATTATCTGCAAGCCGGTGCGTTTCGTGAAATCGCCGATGCCGAAGCTTCCAAGGCCAAACTTGCGCTGATGGGTGTAGCTGCCACAATTTCCGAACGGCGTTCCGAACTCGGATCGCTTTATCGTGTGCGTATTGGCCCTTATGCTGAAGTTGAATCCATGAATCGTATCCGCACCCGACTGTCTGATAACGGTGTTGATGCGGCAGTGGTCCGGGTACCAAAATAAAAATTTTGCACCATTTGTTTTTGTAAAAGGAAATGCCATGCGTCTGCTACAACAATTAATTATCGCTGCCAGTTTTAGTCTGATTGGATTGTCTGCTGCCGCTACACCGGCTGAGCCTGTAGAAGGTGTTGAGTACAACAGACTCAAGCAAATTCAGCCCACTGATTCCGGTAAAAAAATCGAAGTGCTGGAATTTTTCTGGTACAACTGCCCGCACTGTTTTGCCTTCGAGCCGCAGCTGGCCGAGTGGGTAAAAAAACGTGGTGACACGATTGTTTTTAAACGCGTGCCAGTGGGTTTTCGTGAATCCTTCGTGCCGCAACAAAAGCTGTATTACACGCTGGAAGCCATGGGCAAACTCGACACCGTGCATCGTGCGGTATTTGATGCCATACATGTGGGTCGTGTGCGTCTGGACAAAGAAGACGCCATCATTGATTTTGTAGAAAAGCAGGGCGTGGACCGTAAAAAATTCCTCGAGGTTTTTAATTCATTCGGCGTGCAATCCAAAGTCGCTCGGGTGGCGCAATTGCAAGCGCTCTACAACATAGAAAGCGTGCCTACCATCGCCATAGACGGGCGTTACGTTACTGCGCCTTCCATGGTCGGTGCGAATTTGCGCGGCCAGTCCGAACATGCGATGCATGCCGCCACGCTGCAGGTGATGGATGCACTGATCGCTCGTAAAAAATAAGGTATTCATGTCATCTGCAAAGCTTAAACGGGTTTTTATTACCGGCGCTTCCAGCGGCTTGGGTATGGCGCTGGCGCGTGAGTATGCGGCCCAGGGTGCGCAGCTGGGTTTGCTGGCCCGTCGTCAGGATGCGCTGGAGGCATTGGTCGCTACGCTGCCCAATATGCATCAGCATCATCTGTATGTCGTTGATGTCTGTGACCATGATGCGCTGGCTGCTGCAGCAGCAGATTTTTTGCAGCAGACCGGTGGCGTAGAAGTCGTCATTGCCAACGCTGGCGTATCGTATGGCACGCTGACTGAGCGGATTGCAGACAAAGCCGTATTTGAAAATATTATTGCCGTCAATCTGGTGTCAGTGGTGGCAACATTTGCGCCATTTATACGCGCCATGCAATCACAAGCCGCAGCCGGCCAGACAGATTTGCGACTGGTGGGCATAGCCAGTGTGGCCGGTATACGTGGCCTGCCGGGTGCTGAGGCTTATAGCGCATCCAAGGCAGCCGTCATCAGCTATTGCGAATCCCTGCGCGTAGAGATGCGGCATCACGGTATACGCGTGGTGACATTAGCGCCTGGCTATATCGATACCCCCATGACTCAGGTTAATACTTATGCCATGCCGTTTCTGCTACCGGCAGAAAAATTTGCAGAGCGTGCCGTCAAGGTGATACATGCCGGACGCAGCTATGCCGTCATACCGTGGCAGATGCGTGGTGTTTCATGGATGCTGCGCTTGTTGCCCAACTGGCTCTACGATGCCTTGTTTTCCATGGCGCCCTACAAAGCCGGTAAGCCAGAACCACACGACGAACGCGCGTGATGTTCTGGTCTGATGCGCTGGGCTCGCGTCATGCCGCAGTTGAACCTGCCACGCCCCCGCGCATTGTTTCACTGGTTCCTTCGGTAACAGAATTAGTCTGTGATCTGGGCTTATCTGACTATCTGGTGGGTCGTACCGGTTTTTGTATACATCCTGCAGCGCAGTTGCAAGCGGTGCCGAAAATCGGTGGCACCAAAGACGTCAATATAGAAAAAATCCGCACGCTTAAGCCCACGCATTTGCTGGTAAATATTGATGAAAATGAAAAGCCGACTGTGGACGCGTTGGCAGAATTTATTCCGCATGTCATCGTCACACACCCGATAAAGCCTATCGATAATCTTGCGCTCTACAAGATGTTGGGCGGGATTTTTGGCGCGACTGCGCAGGCAGAAAAATTATGTACGCAATTTCAGCATGAGCTAGATCGTTTTCCACCCATGCCGGCAGGCGAAGCACGCAATGTGCTGTATTGCATTTGGCAAGATCCGTGGATGACCGTGGCGCGCGACACCTATATTGCACAAATGCTGGCACTCAAAGGCTGGCAGCACTGGCAGCCAGAAAACCCGAGCGTCCGCTATCCAACATTTACCTGGTCTGAGAGCGTGTTATCAGAAATTGATCAGGTCATACTTTCAAGCGAGCCCTATCGTTTTACCGATGCGCATGCAGACGCGCTGGAAAAGCAAATAGGTAAACCGGTGACGCTGGTAGATGGCGAAATGTTGTCCTGGTATGGCAGTCGGGCGATCGCAGGATTGCGCTATCTGCGCGAGCTGGAATGATGCAGCTTTGCGCCGCCATGCTTCAAGATTAAAACAGTACCTTCACCCCAGCTGCCAACAACACCAGTGCCAGCGCAATCTGCAACCATCGGCCTGTAATTTTTCCTGCCAGCAGACTACCCAACATCACCGCAGGAATGGATCCGGCCAGTAAGCTGGCCAGCATCCAGCCATCTACCATGCCTGCAAACAAATACCCCATGCCTGCCATCACAGCCAGGGGTATCGCATGCACCATATCAGTGGCCACCAGTCTATGCGGCGTCATACGCAATGGATACAGATAGAGCAGCATCACGCTACCCAACGCACCCGCACCCACAGAAGTGAGCGCTACGCACAATCCGAGTACGGCACCGGACACCAATGTCAAAGCGGGCTGCATAGCCTTGAAGCGCGCCGGCTGACCTATGCGACGACCGCGCGCAAACGCGACTAATTTTGGTGCTGCCAGTAACCCAACTACGGTAATCAGCACCACCACGCCTATCGCCTTGGTGAGCCACTCCACCCTTACAAACTCCACCCCAAAACTCACCAGCACCACAATGAGCATTGCCATAGGCAGGCTGCCCAGCCACAAGCGTCTGGCAACTTGCCAGTCCACCTGGCCATGGTTGTGATGCATGCGCGCGCCGACAATCTTGGTGATAGCCGCAAACCACAAATCAGTTGCAATCGCGGTGCCTGGTGCCACCCCAAAAACAATCAGCAAGATAGGCGTCATCAGCGCACCGCCGCCCACGCCAGTCAAGCCGACCACGAAGCCAGTCAATGCGCCAGCCAGCGCATAGGTGCCATCAATCATGCCGGTATGAGTGCAGCATCGCGCGTGGCAATAAATGAGGGGTTCAGAACATCAGGTTTGCCATAGCGCAGTGGCTGGCCAGTCAGGTCCAGCACCACACCGCCGGCACCCTCCAGCACCGCTTGCGCAGCTGCCGTGTCCCATTCGCAGGTAGGTCCCAGACGGGGATAAATATCTGCTACACCCTCGGCCACCCGACAAAACTTCAGTGAGCTGCCCGCCTGCACCAGGCTTACTAACCCCAATCGATCGATAAACGCCTGCGTTTCCGTGTTGAGATGGCTCTTGCTGGCCACCACTCGACACAGTCCGTCGGTAGCATGACTGGCAACCTGAATCGCAGTTGTTATAGAGCCTATCCGGCGAAACGCACCCAGACCAGCACCACCCCAGTAAAGCGCATCAATGGCTGGAGCGTAAACCACACCCAACACACTCCGGCCCTGCTCAATCAAGGCAATGTTGACGGTGAATTCACCGTTGCGGGCGATAAATTCTTTGGTGCCATCTAGCGGATCGATCAGCCACATTTGCCCCGCGCCATGACGATGCCGCTGGGATGCCTCATCCTCCTCCGACACAATCGGGCAGCCGGGAATGAGCGGGCTCAGTTGTTGAGCCAGTATGTGATGGGCAGCCAAGTCAGCTGCAGTAACCGGGCTGTGATCGGCTTTCAGCGCCACATTTACCTTGCCAGCGTTATACACCGCCATGATGGCATCGCCGGCTAAGCGGGCGATGGGCAATAGTTGCGCTAGCAAGGTGGCGGCATCAGTTTGTCGCATAATGGTATTTTGTATGGTTTAATTCGTTTAATCTGTTCCGGTACGTAATTATAATTGAGTAATTTCATAAATGAAGCATATTGCGACAAATGCCGACCCGATCATGTTAGGCCTGGATGCGGAGCAAGTCTGGGATACCGAGCTCGCCTACCTGCATCTCAAAGCCCAAGACGAAGCAGACAGCAAGCGCACCGCCGAGCGGCGCTTAAATACATTGGGCTTCTTGCCGGAAGAATTGCGGCAAGACAGTTTGCAAGACGAGCGCGATCAATTAACCAATCAGCTGGTATTGGACTGGGCCATAGAGCAGGCTCGCAATCGTCGCCAGCGTGTGCTGTTTGCGCAGTTGAGCCCTTTGCCCAACGGCCAGTCTTGCCTGCATGTCAATGACGCGCGTGGCGCGCGCTACTGGGTGCCATTGCAAAGCGCTGTGGCCGAGCATGTTCAGCCTGCTCTGATCGCCTTGCAACAACACATAGGC
>CAIVDH010000297.1 GCA_903904635.1 uncultured Burkholderiales bacterium
TCGCTGCAATCATGCAGGCATCCGGTATTCCGGTGCAGGTATCAGATAACGTAATGGGCGCATTGTGGGCTAAGCTAATCGTCAATTGTGCTTACAATGCCTTGTCTGCTATTGCGCAGATGCCCTATGGACGACTGGTGCAGTCCGATGGTGTGGAAACATTGATGGAAGAAGTTGTGCGCGAGTGTCTGGCCGTAGCGCATGCGGGCGGCATCATCGTGCCCGGTGATAGTCTGCATAATGTACGTCGTATTGCGCAGACGATGGCAGATCAGTATTCATCCACTGCGCAAGATGTGGCGCGTGGTAAGCCTACTGAAATTGATTATCTGAATGGCTATGTATGCCGACAGGGTAAAGAGCTCGCTGTTGCCACGCCTGTTAATCATGCGCTGACTACGTTAGTTAAGCTGATTGCAAAATAATGAATTTCAAAATATAAAAAAGGAGATGCTATGAATCTGCAAGAATTCACTACCATGCTGGCTCAGGAAGGATATGAAAATCTGGTGACGATAGAACGTGAAGCTAATGGTTTTTTAGATACGCACACGCATCCGTTTGCAGCCAAGGCGCTGATACTCGAAGGCGAGATACGGATTCAATATGATGATCACGATAAGTTGTGGACTGTAGGTGAAATTTTTCAGCTAGATGCAGAAGTACCGCATAAAGAACAATATGGTCCGGCTGGCGTTAAGTATCTGGTAGGGCGTAAATAAAGTCAGGAGAATTTTGCTGCTCTAGCAAACCTGACTTAATATTTATTCACTACTCCGGCACACAAATTCCGGCGAACGCGAGATGGCTTACGCCATCAGGATTGTCTAGCGTATAAATAGTTTTGCCTGTGTAAGTAGGTAACGCTTGATATCAAGCTGTAAATTCTTCAAATGCCTTGATCGCATGCGTTGCATACATCATGGATGGACCGCCGCCCATATACACAGCTGTAGCGAGTACCTCTTCGAGTTCCGCGCGGCTGGTGCCGAGTTTAACTAAGGTCTGCACATGAAAGCCTATACAGTCATCGCAGCGGCATGCCACCGAAATGCCGAGAGCGACCAGCTCCCGGGTTTTTTTGTCGAGCGCGCCTGCCTGGGTTCCTGCTGCAGCTAACTGACTGAATGCCGTCATCAGATCCGGTTGTGTTTGCCGCAATCCGTTCATTTTTGTGGCAACCGCTTTGGTTAGTTCTTTGTAGTCAGGTATGGCACTCATGATTTTTAAATTTTTTGATGTAATGAGTCACTAGTTTGAGAGAAATTTTTCAGTATAAAAAATTTCATTAGTGCGTAATTTGGGCGTCACCCAGCATGATGTCGACAGGCACAAAATATTTTTTTGCATAAGCGAGTAGCTGCGCATCAGTAGGATGATCGACCGTTTCTACGGCTACGATTTTGTCCGCAACTTTGTGATCATGTTTGCTCGCATGGCGCACTAATTCCAGTTTGGCTGAACCCGGACCGACAATTAAAATTTCCTGTGCATCCGATACGGCAGAAATTATTTCATGCAAATAGGATTCATCTGCGCCTGCATGTCCTGATCCTGATGATCCGGCTTTATGGTGCAAATGCGGATGTTTGCTATTTGATTTGATTATTTTATTCATTTTTTCTTCGGCATTAAAATGAATAACATGGGCTTCTTGATGGTCAACCCAGACGACTGCGTGTTTGAAAGACATAGTTCTCCTTGTGTGATGCGGGCAGTATTAAGCGCGGCTAATTTTTAATCTTTGCGCTAAGTCAAAAATGGCAGGCTGAATTTGTTTAGCCAGTTTTTACATTAAAATGTGTTTTTTTATTAAGACAAATTGATACATATGAAATATCTACACACCATGGTTCGCGTTATTGACCTTGAAGCTTCATTGAGTTTTTATCGTGATGCGTTAGGTCTGGAAGTATTGCGCGTACAAGAAGTGCCGAGTGGACGTTTTACTTTGGCTTTTTTGGCAGCGCCCGGCGATAGCACGGCTCAGGTTGAACTTACCTATAACTGGGACCCCGAGGTTTTAACGGGTGGCCGCAATTTTGGCCATCTCGCTTATGCGGTTGATGATATCTATGCTGCCTGCGATCGATTGCAGTCACATGGCGTGACGATATTGCGTCCGCCACGGGATGGTTATATGGCATTCGTGCGCTCGCCGGATAACATCTCGATAGAGCTGCTGCAGCGTGGTCAGCCCCTGGCACCGGCCGAGCCGTGGAAGTCTATGACCAATACAGGACAATGGTAAAAACTTATGTTGAACACCGAAACCATGCTGACTACGGAAGCGCTGCTCTGGCCTAAACAGATAGAGATCGCGCATATGACTGGATCATTGCCCATGGGTGGTATCGTGCCCATGACGCCGATTTTTGCATTTGCAGCGCCTGCCACACCATTGATGTTCGGTGATGAGCCGTCCCTTAATCCTCACCGTACTGATATTGAATTGGGCGGATTGCTGGCTTTTAGCATAGACGATGTCATCACAGCGGCTGAGGCTGATGCGATCGTCGCAGCGACGGAGTGTTTTGGGTATCGTGAAGAAGCACCCGGCATTGCAACGCCGCCGGGTATGCGCATGAATAAATCTGTGCATTGGGTTGCAGAGGCATCGATGCTGACGACGATTTTCGATCGCATCAAGGCTTTGCTGCCGGCGCAGATCGATGGCCGTAATCTGCATTCTGCATTAAGTCAGCGTATCAATATGTATCGCTATGATGACGATGATGTTTTTAACATGCACACCGATGGCGATTGGCCGGGTTACGGCATGTCTTCAGACAGAAATGGCATGCAGGAATGGCCGGGGCTACGCTCTTGCTTGTCTATGCTGCTGTATCTGAATGGCCCTGATGATGGCGTCGTTGGTGGTAACACGCGGCTTTACAGGCCTGATAGCGGTTGGGTGGATGTCATGCCCAAAAAAGGTTCGGCATTATTTTTTCGTCATGGATTTGGTGCTGCCAGCGTATTGCATGAGGGATGCCGCGTCAGCGGTGCGGTGGCTAAATATGTGGCCAGAATTAATGTGATGTACAGGCCCTAATCTGTTTGCTCCGTTACCGCTGCATCCATGCAGCGGTAATGGGAACAAATATAGCGCTATAACTATTTAGCCTATCATATCAACACGGCCTGTCAGGTCCATGATGCCAGTGATGACGCTGAGTTTCGGATGACGCTTTTTCACGCCAGCGCGGAACAGCGCCAGAGATTCTGCGTGTGAGCCTGTTTCCACTTCCTTGCTGGCTACGTTATCGGGACCATAGGCCAGCTTGGCAGCACCACAATCGCGGTGTGAAAGAGCAACCACGCGTTTGATGTGATGCAATGAGACGGTTACGTCAAGATTATCCCAAAATGTTTTATGCCAGTCTGCGAACTTAGGATGGACGGCACCGATAGGGCCACCGGCCATAACGAAATGGCTATAGTTGTCACCGAGTTTTTCACGATCTACGCCCTGCAGCAGACCCATGTATTGCCAGCTGAGGGTGGTGAAGCGCGGGTCAATGCAATTAATCAGCATGGCTTCGTAGTTGCCGCTGGCTGCCATAGATTTGCCAGGTAAAAATCCCATCATGCCGCCTGCTAATACGGCAGCGCCCGCAGTCATGAAATTGCGGCGCGAGGTCGATATTGCCTGGGGATTACAGCAAGGGCATGCTTCTGATGGCAGATGATCTTTTTTCAGGGTGGCGATTTGGTGGGACATGATAAGTCTCCTTTACATGCTAAACTGTTATATTTTGGGATAGTAGATTTTTGTTTGTGTTGGTCAATAATAACGATGTTGCCATTTTTTTAGACAAACAAGATATCAAAAAAGAACTATTTCAGGCGTATTTATTAACAAGAATACAAACTCAACAGATGAATCGAAACTAGTCCGGTAATTCTTTAATTTTTTAATTATATTCTTCTGAGATAAATAAAAATAAGTTGCTGCTACAGATAAAGCGGCGCCGGTTCGTGCCGATACTACTTCCGAAGAAACTTAAACTTATTTTGCCTGCAAGGTAAAGTAAGTTGTCAGACATATTACCGGTCTGGCATGTGGTTAGGAAAAAGGAATGGCGAAATGAATAACTTTAAAACAGCACTATTTGGCGCGATGATCTCGTTGGGCTGCTCAATTGCCGTTGCCAATAGCAACGACGATCATGCGGCAGCGGACAAGCCGGCTAAGCCCGATGCGGTAACAGACAAGCCTGCAAGTGCAGATGCGTCTGCTAAAACGGTGCAAAAAAAGAAGGCTGCACGCAGCAGCAAAAAAACAGCAGCAGCATTGAAAGATGACGCTGGCAAAGCTGATCAGGCGCATGGTGCTGAACCGGAGGCACCTCCTGCTGCACCGCCCATCGCCAAGCGGGTTTTAGTGCGTGACCGCACGTCATTGGCAAAAGCAGTCAATGTTCTCAATCCAGTTAGCAGTACACCAGTGGCGGCGATGTCAGATAACGCGCCCGATGACGCAGCATCGCATGATGCATCGTCCAATAATTCTCATAGCGCCACTGCCACTATTGCACAAGCAGATGAAGCGATTACCCATGCGGCGGAAGCACCCAAAGCAGATCAGTCCTCTTACTCACTGGTAGATCGTCATCCGGCTGAGTATGTGCGTCCTGTTGCCGATGTAACTGACAGGCCAACTGAGCCTGTGCGTCAAACAAATTTTGATGGCGCACGTTTGAGTGAAACTTCAAATCAGTCTGCTGAGTCAGCCCGCAATACAGCCGAAAGCAGCATGGCATGCACGCCGCCATCAAAGACTGAAATTGCCGCATTATTTGATCGCTGGAACAAATCACTGCGCACGGGTGATCCGAAAAAAGTTGTTGCAAACTATGCGCCATACTCAGTGCTACTGCCCACAGTTTCAAATAAAGCGCGCTTTACGACAGCTGAAAAAGAAGATTATTTTCAGCATTTTTTAGAGCGCAAGCCTGTAGGAAAAATTGATGACAGACTTATAGAAGTCGATTGCAGAAGTGCCTCTGATGCCGGCTTGTATACCTTTAGCTTTAGCGATGGCTCAGTTGTGAAAGCACGCTACTCCTTTGCGTATAAAAAAATTGGCGATGAGTGGTTGATATCTAGTCATCATTCATCTGGCATGCCAGAAAAACCTGAGGCATCTGGAACTGCTGCCAAGGTAGCGGTTCATGAAAAGCCCGCAGTTAAAACCGCTGAGCGCAGCCAGGCGCGTGAAGATTTTCACAATGAAATACCAACTCGCGCGCAAGGATGGGTGAGGTATCCGTAATAAGGTATCCGTAAGGTGTCGGTAAATTTCTGCTACACCTTAAATTGTTCATCCACCGGTACCTGCATGCTGTTAGCCAGCGCATTCGTCTGGCTGGCCAGCGCGATAACGGCCAACAGTTCTGCATGCTGCTCGGCAGTCATGCCTTTTGCTTTGGCAGCAGCAGTGTGTGAGTGCACGCAGTACGCGCAATTATTGACGGTTGATACGGCGACGTAAATCAATTCCTTAGTCAGCGCATCCAGTGCACCGGGCCGCATGGTTTGCTGCACTTGTGACCATACTTGTTGCAGTAGTTCTGGCGAGTTAGCCAACGCTTTCCAAAAGTTATTTACATCATCGACCTTACGCGTCTGCATGATGTCCTCAAATACGGCGCGCGCCGTCTCCCCAGCTTGCTCTTTTGTTATTAAAGGCACAGATGCCATTTTTCTCTCCGGTTAAATACATTCTTTCTTTGCTTGATATGCGGCTTAGCCTTGTCAATTAAAAAACAGGTCAGTACGTATTTTAGACGCATGCGATTTTTCCTGACCGATGAGTTGACATCCCATAATTTTGCTGTCAGTATTCATTGACAATTCTGAGTGTAATGCAGTCGTTACATTCGGCGTTGCTCAAAATGTAAGCTGAAACAAACGTTATGTAGCACCCGCGTGCGGGTTCAGCACGTATAAGCATGTTATTCAAGGAGTTGATGCCATGTCTGACAAAGATAAAGTTTGGCCTACTGGCCTGACAGAGGCGGAATCTGAGGAAATACACAGGCACTTGATTCAGGGTACGCAGATTTTTGGCATGATTGCCGCCCTGGCGCATTTGCTGGCGTATGTATATTCACCTTGGCTTCACTAATCGATAGGGGAAATCACAATGATTTACGGAAAACTGTGGTGTGTGGTTAGGCCTTCGGTTGGTATTCCAATCATCATCGGCGCGGTGGCGGTAGCTTCGTTCTCCGTTCATTTAGCCCTGACGATCAATACGACCTGGGTAAAAGGCTTCTTGAATGGTAGTGCAGGCAAAGTGGCAGCGATCTCTACAGAGACGACGCCGCAAGTTGCTGCGTTAACTATTCAAGACGTTCGGAAATAGTTTTATGCCGTTCTTATGGTTCGGGGTCGAGCGATCCCGGACTATATTTTTTGCTGATGCTCATGCGCCAGCTTTTAATCTTGCATGAGAATCGATGCGTACATGAATCGGTTTAGCCAGGAAATGATCCGATCGTGGAGCCAGCTCGGCCCACGCTTCTTGCCTTTCGCAGATGCGGCGTCCCCAGATTTGCCGCTCTCCAGATTACTGCGTCTCTCTTTATTTCAAGTTTCAGTAGGCATGGCCTTGGTCTTGATGATCGGTACGCTTAACCGCGTCATGATCGTTGAGCTACATGTGCCTGCTTCGCTGGTGGCGATCATGGTGTCGATGCCACTGGTGTTCGCACCTTTTCGTGCACTCATAGGATTTCGCTCTGACAATCATCGTTCCGCATTAGGCTGGCGTCGCGTTCCTTATATCTGGATGGGTACGCTGATACAGTTTGGCGGATTAGCCATCATGCCGTTTGCGCTGTTGGTATTGTCTGGGTTGGGACACGCAAAAGATGCGCCGGCCTGGATAGGACAACTAGGTGCAGCCATTGCCTTTTTATTGGTTGGTGCGGGTTTGCATATTACGCAAACAGTCGGGCTTGCACTTGCAACCGATCTTGCACCACCTGAATCGCGTCCTAAAGTGGTGGGACTGATGTATGTGATGCTGTTGTTCGGAATGATAGTAAGTGCCTTGATTTTTGGTGCGGCATTGGCTGACTTCAGCCCAGGCCGGCTAGTACGTGTGATACAGGCTGCCGCAGTCACGACATTGATTTTGAATGTGGCGGCATTATGGAAACAGGAGTCACGTCGCAGCCGTAATAGTTATACGCAAACAGAGGATCCTGATTTTCGCCAGACCTGGGTCAGCTTTGCGCATGGTGGTAATGCCATGCGGCGATTGGTTGCAGTAGGACTCGGTACCATGGCCTTCACTATGGAAGATGTGCTGCTTGAACCGTATGGTGGTGAAATTTTACACTTGAGCGTAGGTGACACTACAACGCTGACAGCAACGCTTGCCATAGGCGGCTTACTAGGGTTCGGACTGGCATCACGAATACTCAGCCGGGGCGCTGATCCGTTTCGCATGGCAGGTAGTGGTGCCATGGTTGGTATTCCTGCTTTCATGCTGGTGATTTGTGCAGCCCCGCTGCAGTCTTCGATGTTGTTTGGTCTGGGTACTTTGCTTATAGGATTTGGGGCTGGTTTGTTTGGTCATGGCACACTGACAGCGACGATGAATCTTGCGCCTGAAAATCAGGCTGGGCTGGCGTTAGGTGCATGGGGTGCAGTACAGGCTACTGCGGCGGGTGTCGCGGTTGCATTCGGTGGAATCATCCGTGATATCGTCGCCATTTTTGCCGGTTCTGCAGCAGGTTATGTGAGTGTTTACTGTATAGAGATTTTTTTGCTGGTGGCGACTATCGTCATCATGCTTCCCCTTATTAAAAAGAGCGCATCAGCGCAAGCATTAAGCATCAAGGCACAGACACCACCAGCGAGTGCTGGATGAAAAATGTAGAGTAAGGCAATGTAGTCTGTAGAGTTGGAAAAATTAGGCAATAATAGTAGTAGCGTAAAATAATTTACCATTGCTTAAATGGCATCTGAATTATGCGGCGTTAGTATCATCCAATGTAAATGTTTAAGGAGAAGAGCATGCAGACATGGAAAATTTTATTAATAATGTGGTTCATTGCGTTGATTTTTATGCTCGCCA
>CAIVDH010000298.1 GCA_903904635.1 uncultured Burkholderiales bacterium
GACACTAGCTCAAAATGATAGGTCTGGCCGCGGATAACTGCACCCAAAGCAATCAATGCATCAAATTGTCCTGTCTCTGCCATTTTTTGCAGTGCCAATGGGATTTCCAATGCGCCAGGCACCGTGACGTACAACACATCATCATCATCCACACCCAGATGTTTCAGTTCAGCCAAGCAGGCTGCAAGCAGACCGTGGCAGACATCTTCATTAAAACGCGATTGCACGATACCTATACGCAAATCAATACCTTCAAATTCAGGTTGATAGCTTCCTACGCTCATATTGACTCCTGTATTAATTATTAGGACTAGCCTGATACCCGACCACTTCAAGATCAAAACCCGTCATAGATGGCATTTTTCGTGGATTGGATAACAATTTCATTTTCCCTACGCCCAGGTTGCGCAGTATTTGCGCACCGATACCGTAAGTGCGCAAATCCATGCGTGCGCCACGTGCTGCTGTAACAGTATCGGGCTGCGGTGAGGATAGCGCGCTGAATTGCGCAAACATTTGCTCAGCCGATTCTTCACAATTTAGCAGCACAATAACGCCGCGCTCTGCTGCCTGAACTGCCGCCATCGCCGAGGACAGGCTCCAAGAGTGAGTCGTCGCTTTAGTTTCCAGCAAATCAAGCACTGAAACTGGCTGATGTACACGTACGACTGAAATCAGATCTGGCGTTATTTGGCCATGTACCAAAGCCAGATGCGCGCCGCTGCTAGGCTTGTCACGGAATGCGATTGCATGAAATTCACCACTCGCAGTTTGCATGGTGCGCTCGGCTACGCGCTCAACGATGCTCTCGTTTTGACTGCGGTAATGAATCAGATCTGCAATGGTGCCAATCTTGAGTTGATGTTGAGCTGCAAATTCCATCAGATCCGGCAGACGAGCCATGGTGCCATCGTCTTTTAAAATTTCGCAAATCACTGATGCCGGAGTCAGACCAGCCAAGTCAGTCAGATCACAACCAGCCTCAGTATGGCCAGCCCGCATCAGCACGCCACCGCGTTGTGCGCGCAGAGGGAAAATATGCCCCGGCTGCACAATATCTGTGGGCTTGGCATGACGCGCCACAGCGACTTCGATGGTGCGTGAGCGATCCGCAGCAGAGATGCCGGTTGTAACACCCTCGGCAGCTTCGATAGACACAGTGAAGTTGGTGCCATAAGAGGTACCGTTGCGAGCCGTCATCATGGGAAGATTGAGTTGTTCGCAGCGCTCCTCAGTTAGCGTCAAGCAAATCAGACCACGGCCATATTTGGCCATGAAATTAATCGCTTCAGGCGTGACAAATTCGGCCGCCAGTACCAGATCGCCTTCGTTTTCGCGGTCTTCCTCGTCAACGAGTATGACCATGCGGCCGGCGCGCAGCTCGGCAATGATTTCTTTTGTGCTTGAGAGAGACATGAGTGAACCCTGAATAGCCCGCTATTTTAATGGATTTCAACGACTAGCCGGCTTCTATTAGTGCTTTATCCTGCGTGTTAATTTGACATCTGATGTGTGTTAGCCGTCACAGACAGCATGCGTTCAACGTAGCGCGCTATCAGATCAATCTCCAGATTAACCTTAGACCCTGCCTTCAAATGCTTGAGCGTAGTGGCAGCTATCGTATGTGGAATTAGGTTGATAGACACAGCACAAGTATGCGCATGGTCGCTGACCTGATTCACGGTGAGTGACACGCCATTGATAACAATGGATCCTTTATAGGCAAGGTATTTGGCTAGATTAGCAGGCGCTTCAATGACCAACTCCCAAGATTCGCCCACTGGTTCAAAGCGCTGAACCGAGCCCAGTCCGTCTACATGACCAGAAACCAGATGGCCGCCTAATCGGTCTGCAAGCGTCAATGCTTTTTCCAGATTCACTTCACCGGGCGCATCCAACCCAACGGTGCAATTGAGACTTTCGCGCGACACATCAACGATAAAACTATCTGCGGATTTTTGGGTGACTGTCATGCAAGCTCCATTGATCGCAATTGAATCACCGATGCCTACATCTTCCAGCGGCAAACCACCCGCACCAATTGTAAGACGCACGCCAGCATTGCTATCTTCTGCATTGAGCGGTGTGATCGAAGTAATGCAGCCTACCGCCGCAACGATGCCTGTGAACATAAACTTTTCTTTCGAAATTAATATCTGACTAAGACCTGATTGAGGTCTGATTACAATCTGATCAGGCGCGCCAGTATGCGCAAGTCTGCGCCTATCTGCTTGACGTCATGAAAAACGAGCTGCTGGCGCGCAGTCAATGTATCGAGCTCTGGCAAGTTTGCCATACCCTGCGCTGGTCCGAGCAGACAGGGCGCGACATAGAGCAGCAATTCATCAACACAACCTGCACGCAGCATCGAACCATTCAGCTTGTAACCAGCCTCGACATGTAACTCATTGATCTGGCGCCGGCCCAGCTCACGCATCAGCTCGGCCAGGTCGACTTTGCCATTTGCATCTGGCAGCACGATCACTTCAGCGCCTTGCTCTCGTAAACGTGCTTCGCGATCAGGATCAGATTTTGCCGCAAAAATCCAGGTGCCGCCGCCTTGCAATATTTTTGCTGACGGACTGATCTGTAGCAGGCTGTCGACCACAATACGGCGCGGTTGGCGTGACGTAGCTACCGCACGTACATTCATTTGCGGATCATCCTGCTCCACCGTACCGATACCCGTGAGTATGGCGCAAGCCTGAGCGCGCCACATATGACCATCATTACGCGCTGCTTCACCAGTAATCCACTGGCTCTCGCCATTCATCAGCGCCGTACCCGCATCAATACTAGCCGCTATTTTCATCCGCACCCAAGGCGTGCCGCGCTCCATTCGGGAAAAAAAACCAATATTCATTTCGCGCGCCTGCTGCTCCAGCACACCAGTCAGTAGCTCTATACCAGCTGCTCGCAGACGTTTTAAGCCCTGCCCTGCCACCAAAGGATTAGGATCCGTCGCCGCAGTAACCACACGCGCGATGCCCGCAGCCACCAACGCATCTGCGCATGGCGGCGTGCGGCCATGATGACTGCATGGCTCCAGTGTGACGTATGCTGTCGCGCCACGTACATCTATGCCCTGCTTAGCAGCATTAAGCAGTGCGTCCGCTTCGGCATGCGCAAATCCTGCCGGCTGCGTATGACCGACTGCCAGTACCTGACCATCGCGCACAATCACACACCCAACCCGCGGATTGGGCGTAGTGATGAATAAGCCTTTGGCAGCCTGTTCGAGCGCCAGTTGCATGCCGTCTGTATCGTTATTTATCTGCACGAAAATAAAAATAATTAAAAAATAAATTGTTTGTCGGACGTCATTCTAACAAGTCGCTTGATCCTTATCCGGATCACAGCTGCGCACACGCCCCAAAAACCCAATAATGATTTTTCGCTTCATTGATCCAACCGAAAACAAAAACGACCCTATCTGCGGTACAGCGCTACTAGCGATACTGCGAGGACGGCCACTGGGATCAAAGGAGAGATAAGGTTTTGCATCTCGCAAACCAGCAATAATGAAGAGCTGATCAGGCATTTTCCCACCGTAATACAAGATCACTTCGCCAGTATCGGCCTGCTGATTATTGTTCGTATCCAATACAACCATCCAGCCCTGGCTCCAGTCGCGGCCCTTGGAAGGTATCAGATCGACACGCACACCACGCCGCATCGCCTCTGCACGCGCGAGCGAAATAGCGGACCGAAACTGACTGGCTGCTGTTGTCACTTTGACGTTATCGAGAAAATTTCGAAATCCTGGCAACGCAAGCGATGTCAAAATTGCTGCAATCATGAGCGTGATCATGAGCTCGATGAGGCTCATGCCGTTATTTTGATATTCAGTGCGTAGCATCGTCGACACGCCAGCCAGTTGGCAATTTATCCAACATGCGCCAGGCAAGTCTGGTGTAATCACTGGGCGTGCATTGCCCACTGCTCTGACAAAGAGGCTTGATAAAATCAGCTTGTAATAAAACTTGCGTGCTTGATCGCAGACCGACTGCTGCCGCTGTTACGCGATAAAAATATCGATCTGGGCCAGTCTGATCCTGCATGAATACAAGTCTATTTTTGGAAATTTGAAAATCTGGAAGCTGATGAATTTGTAAACCATCACCATGCGGTAAGGTGTTGCCCGTCAATGCGCCATAAGTTTGTACGTGCGATGTAACAGCTGCATCACTTAAAAGAAAAAGTGCTTGCCTGGCATCTGCCAGCGCCGCCTCAGCAGACTGAAATGCAAACTGGCGATCGATCACATTAAAAGCTGAAGCTGAAGAGTCGCCAACAATCTGCTGTGCCGCCATTAACATCAGTGCCATACCGAGCAAAATTGGCGTACAAGATACAAGCGCCATACCGACTACCATTCTCGCTATTATTTTCCGAGATGTGCACATAGATCAGCGCTCAGTGACTCAGGTCAGCCAGGTTTATCTGCTTTATGCAGATAAATAATCGACTGCACAATATGCCGATACCAGTTACGACTTTCTACAGGGAAGCTGCTACGCAAGATGCGTGTACCCATATCTGTATTGCTATGCGCTTCAGAATAAGCTGAACTGAACAGGTCAAATGCATTAACTATTTTTTTTATATTTATCTTATTTTTGGCATAAAGTAATAAGCTTA
>CAIVDH010000299.1 GCA_903904635.1 uncultured Burkholderiales bacterium
GAGCAGCGCTATACCGCAACGCATATGGCAAAAAATTATTTGCGGGTTTATGAAAAAATTATCGGCCTAACAGTGTACTAACAACATCATCACCAATATTCACCATACACAGATCATGTTTACCAATTAACAGGAAAAACAATATGGAAAAAATTCAGCTTGGTGAGCAATGGTACATATTGGCGACGTCGTCTCCCAGCGATGAGCGGCGTCGTGTCCTGAAAGACAATGAATTATTCGCTATGTTTGATCGCTTCGGCGATATCGAGTCTATCGGATTGGGTGAAGAAGGCATCTATCTTGGTGACACTTGTTTTTTATCGCATCAGGAATTGCTGATAGAAGGTGTGCGGCCTATGTATTTGAATTCTACCGTCAAAGATGATAATGGCTTATTCATCATAGAGCTGATGAATCCAGATTTACATCCGCAAGGAAAAAACAGAATCCACAAAGGCGAGCTACATGTATTTCGTGCCAAGCTGCTTTGTGAAAATGCCTGCCATGAGCATATACGGCTGGTAAATTTTGGTCTGGAACCCATAGATGTGCATATGACTATAGAGTTTGCAGCCGACTATAAAGATATTTTTGAAGTGCGTGGTACCAAACGTAAAAGTCACGGCCAGCATCTTGCTCCTGAAATTAATCCTTCAGCAGTCATGTTGGGCTATCGCGGGCTGGATGGCATAACACGCCGCACGCATCTTGAGTTTGATCCCCAGCCAAATCAACTGACTGGTGACAGAGCTGACTTTCATGTCAAGCTCCAGCCGAAAGCAGAGGCACATTTTTATATAAAAATAGGTTGTGAGCGTGACGGCATAGCCCCAGGCAATCAAGACTACTTCAAGGCCTTTACGGATATCAGCGAATTTGCCAGCTCCGCCAAACATCAGCGCTGTCAGGTTTCAACCTCGGATCCTTTCTTTAATCGCTGGATAGATCGTTCCACTGCCGATCTGATCATGCTGACGACGCAGCTTCCACATGGCGATTTTCCGTTTGCCGGTCTGCCATGGTATGCCACTACCTTCGGGCGTGATGGCATACTCACCGCCCATGAATATTTGTGGATAGATCCGCGCATGGCCAAAGGCGTGCTGGCATTTCTCGCTTATACGCAAGCGAAAGAATTCGATCCCAGTCGCGATGCTGAGCCCGGAAAAATTTTGCATGAGGCGCGCAATGGTGAGTTAGCCGCATTGAAGGAAATCCCCTTTGGACGATATTACGGCACCGTCGATGCAACGCCACTTTTTGTCGGACTGGCAGGTACTTATTACGAGCGTACAGGTGATTTTGCATTTATACGTTCCATCTGGCCCAATATACTGGCGGCCCTAGATTGGATAGATCGCTTTGGGGATCTGGATGCCGATGGCTTTATTGAATATGAAAGGCGAGCAGAAAACGGACTGGCTCAACAAGGCTGGAAAGATTCCTATGACTCCATCTTTCATCAGGATGGACAATTGGCAGAAGCGCCGATTGCGCTATGTGAAGTACAGGGCTATGTATTTGATGCCAAGATGCGCGCGGCATCGCTGGCAAGAATTTTTGGTGAACACCATAGGGCCATAGAGCTTGAAGCCTCTGCGATGGATTTAAAACTACGTTTTAATGAAGCATTTTGGTGTGAAGAGATAGGCAGCTTTGCGCTGGCGCTCGATGGTCAGAAGCGGCAGTGCAAGGTCAGTTCTTCCAACGCGGGTCACACACTGTGGGCCGGTATCGCGCTGCCAGAATATGCAGCGCGTATTGCAGAACAATTGCTGTCTCCTGATTTTTTTTGTGGCTGGGGTATACGTACGATACCCGCCTCTGCTTCGCGCTACAACCCTATGGCGTATCACAATGGTTCTATCTGGCCGCATGATAATGCAATCATTGCGGAAGGTTTGGCGCGTTATGGCTTTACTGCCAAGGCCATGCAAATTTTTAGTGGCATGCGCGATGTCAGTCTTTACATGGATCAAAATCGTATGCCTGAGCTTTTTTGCGGTTTTGAAAAACGCCCGGAAGAAGGACCTACGCTGTATCCGGTTGCCTGCTCGCCGCAAGCCTGGGCTGCAGCTGCAGTTTTTTCATTGATACAGGCGTGTCTGGGAATGTCATTTGATCCCTCAAAACCTGAAATACGTTTCCGACATCCGCATTTGCCGCCATTTCTGGATGCGATGCAAATACGTGATCTGACTATCTGCGGGGCGAGCGTCGATCTCTGGTTGCAGCGTTATCC
>CAIVDH010000300.1 GCA_903904635.1 uncultured Burkholderiales bacterium
GGTTACCCATCATGCGCACCAGCGCCATCGTGGTGGACATTTCCTTGCCATCGGCTTCGAGCGCAAATTGCGCATGCGATTCCAGCGGAGGCACTGCAATAGGCAGGCGCTGATCGACGCGGCGCGGCATGAAGCCGCCTAGTTCATTGCGCCGTGCATGCAGGTGACGCATCTCGGGACTGTCATCCGCGGGTTTATAGAACTCCAGATTCTCGACTTGCGCATCAGTGAGCGGCAGTTTGAAGCGATCGCGGAATTCCACCAGATCTTGTTGCTCGAGTTTCTTTTGTTGATGCGTGGTCATCTTGCCCTGACCAGCGGTACCCATACCAAAGCCTTTTTTAGTTTGCGCAAGAATCACTGTAGGAGCGCCGCTATGTTTGACTGCTGCATCATAGGCCGCAAAAATTTTTCGACAATCATGTCCGCCACGTTTAAGCCTGTCGATTTCATCATCGGTGAGCGTGGCACCGATGGCCTGCATGGCCGGTGTCTGCCCAAAAAAATGTTCACGATTAAATGGCCCGTCATTGGCGGCAAAGGTTTGCAGCTGACCATCGACCGTGCGGTTTAATGCATCAACTAATTCACCATCAGCATCGCGCGCAAATAACGGATCCCAGTCTGAGCCCCAAAGCAGTTTGATTACATTCCAGCCGGCGCCGGCAAACAAGGTTTCGAGCTCATCAACAATATGGCCATTGCCACGCACCGGCCCATCCAGCCTTTGCAAATTGCAGTTAATGACAAACACTAAATTGTCGAGCTTTTCTCTGGACGCCAGCGACAACGCGGCGAGTGATTCGGGTTCATCCATCTCACCATCACCAAACACGCCCCACACCTTGCGCGGCTCTGAAGCGAGCAATTGGCGGTGTTCGAGATAGCGCATAAAGCGCGCCTGATAAATCGCCGAGATCGGCCCCAGTCCCATAGACCCAGTTGGGAATTGCCAAAAATCTGGCATCAGCCACGGATGCGGATAAGAAGACAAGCCCTGCAGCCCCTGTTTTTTTGCACTGATCTCTTGTCGGTAAAAGCTCAGATTGTCAGCGCTGAGCGTGCCTTCAAGAAAAGCGCGCGCATAAATGCCGGGCGCAGAATGCGGCTGAAAATAAATCAAATCACCGCTGGTGCTATTGCCCGCTTCATTAGCCCGAAAAAAATGATTAAAGCCCACTTCAAATAAATCAGCCGCCGAGGCATAGCTGGCGATATGGCCACCCAGCTCGCCATAGGCACGATTGGCGCGCACCACCATAGCTAACGCATTCCAGCGCATGATGCCGGCGAGTTTTTCTTCTAGGGCGAGTGCATCTGAGCCACCAGGGTAGGGAGGCTCATCGGTAGCGCGTATGGTGTTGATGTAAGGCGTATTGCGTGCATCACGCCATTGAATACCCGCCTCGCGTGCGGCGCTAGAGAGTTTGGATAGCAGAAAACGCGCTCGCTCAGGGCCAGCTGATTCCAGCACTGACTGCAGCGCCTGTATCCATTCATCCGTCTCAGTGGCGTCAATGTCGGGTTGTTCAATCAGGATTTGAGGCGAGATCATGTCCATGGTGGGGGTGGCTCCGCAAAAATTTAGCTGCTATTCGGTAGCAAGAGTGTAATTTTTTTGATGCAGCATGTGCTGCTTAAAAAGATCAATTTTTAGTCTATTTGAGGTATAAAATGCTGAATAAATTAAATTAATAGGTAATTAATTTTGAATAAACTAGATAAAACAGATTTTCAATTGCTGAAAAATCTGCAGCAGGATGCCAGCCTTTCCAATGTAGAGTTGGCCGCAAAAATCAGTCTTTCACCATCACCTACCTTAGCGCGCGTAAAAAATCTGGAAAGCACAGGTGTGATCTCACGCTATGTGGCGCTGGTAGATCCGCATGCGCTGGGCTTAAAGGTCAATGTGTTTGTGCGCATCTCGTTAGAGAAGCAGGAGTCAGGTGCGCTAGAGCGTTTTGAAAAAGCAGTGAGTCATTTTGATGAAGTGATGGAAGTTTATTTGATGACAGGTGATGAAGATTATTTGCTGCGCATCGTCGTGCCCGACATACAAGCACTAGAGCGTTTCATACTCGAACACCTGACACGCATACCCGGTATCAAAAATATTAAATCTAGCTTTGCGCTCAAGCAGGTCAAATACAAAACAGCGCTGCCTATTGCGGATTGATTGTGCAGACGCAGTGAGTATTACGCATCTCATTTTATGCATAGTGTGCGTTGTGCATTCTCAACATAGCCAAAACGCATGTTGTCAAAATTCGATTGAACCTAATCACTCTTGTATGAGGAAAATATGGAACATGAGAACGTGAAGTCAATGCAACGCTACGACCCTGATCAATTATTAGCTGCATTATTGTCTAAGCTAAATCTTAAAAATGATGCAGCCTTGTCGCGCGCACTGGAAGTATCACCACCAGTGATTAGTAAAATCCGACATCGTCGACTACCCGTGACCGCATCCTTGTTAATCAGGATGCATGAAGTGAGTGCATTATCGATAGAAGAGCTGCGTCAGTTGATGGGAGACAGACGTGGAAAATTCAGAATCAGCGATAAACATTTCAAGCCTAAGGAAATGCATGCGGCCTGATTATCTGAGAGCCGCATACTCATGAAAAAAATCTTTTTCTAGATGATCGGTACTGACCTGCGCCGGAATGACGGTAGAAATGTAAAACACAATCGGCATCCCAGCGCAGGCTCAATACTTTTCGTAAGATTTTATAGTCTTTGATTTAAATTCTGCACTTCATAATTTATTATTTACCAAGTAAAAGATTGATATGTACGCAATCAAAGAAGCTGGGTCCCAGCCTGCGCTGGGACGATCAAAGATGTTTAGACGATCTAAAATTTACTAC
>CAIVDH010000301.1 GCA_903904635.1 uncultured Burkholderiales bacterium
CCACCAATAATCCCTCTGCAGCGATACGCATCAACATGGCTGCTGGCGCGGGGTCTTTCAACACAGACTCAAGATCAATCAGTGTTTGTTCCAATTTTGGAAAAAGCCAGTCTATGTCGGTGTCATGCACAATCGTAAAACTTGTCGTCAACCTTATGTTGCGGTCAGTCATCGAGAGATTTTGTACTGGGCCTAATATCAGCATTTCGTTCGGTATCACTGATTCAGCGCCATCGCTACTGCGCAAAATTGTATAGCGCGTATTAATTTCTTCTATCTTGCCGGTGAATTTATCTATGGTGATTAAATCGCCTATGGAAAAACTGCGCTCCAATAGAATCACAAATCCCGAAACATAATTACTCACCAGCTTTTGCAAACCGAGACCGATACCCACACCCAACGCGCCGCCAAAAACTGAAAGCACTGTCAAATCCAGACCAACCAGCGACAAGCTAACTAATACTGCAACCAGTATGAGAGTAGCGTGCACCACGCGAGCCAACACCACACGCAACGAACTATGAACTGAATCTATTTGCATCAAGCGGTGTTCGAGTACTGCCCCAGCCCATAGAGCCAGTATCAGAGTAAATGCCACTGACAACAGTGCCTGAATAATGACCAGCAGCGATACCTGATGCCGCCCAATTGGCAGAGTGCTTGCATCCAGATAGTCGACGATTTCCGGTAGCAGGCCCGTAATATAAAGCGCAAAACCCATCCAAACGATCAATGCAAAAATCTTTTCAAATGCCAGTAAAAAATTACCGAAGAGCCCACCATGCGCAAATATTCGGCGCAATAAAATAAATCCTGATCTGATCAATACAAACGAAACGAAAAGCGGAAGTGCGATGCGCAGCAGCCCGGTATGCTGCCATCGTCCCAAAACAGGAATGGCCAACGTAATGAGCAACGCTGACAATAGCGGAGACAACACATTGAGAAAACTTCCCACTGGATTGCCCAGTAAAACAAGCTTTTCCCTACGCGCGACAAACATAGACATCAATAAATGTGACAAACCCCAACCAGCCAGCATGCAAAACAATAAAGTACTACCCTGCCAAATCAAGCCAGGGTCGTGCAGGTCGGCCATAAAATCGGGCCACAACATTTGAGATGATTTCATGTTCAAGGCATCTTAAAAAAATGCAGTGTCTAATTTACGTAGATACAAATTAAGTAATAACCTCATCCACCGCCTCCACCACCTCTTCCGCAGGCTTGGCAATATTTTTACGCTCCATAACTGCAGCAAAGAAGCCATCAGTGTGATGAATATTAGGCAAAAGCTTGAGGTAATCATCCATTTGCAAAGCGATTTTTTGCTCAGCTAATACGTCCTGCATTTTCACTAATGCAAACTCATCGTGACTCGCCAGAAACTGCGTAATGATTGCCTCGTTTTCTTCATCCAAGACGCTGCAGGTCGCATAAACCAAACGACCACCCGGCTTCACCAGACGTGCTGCGCCATTTAATATCGAAATTTGTTTGGCATTGAGTTCACCAATGCTGTCTTCTGTCTGCCGCCATTTCACATCGGGGTTACGACGCAAGGTACCTAATCCGCTGCACGGTGCATCAACCAGAACCCGATCAATTTTTCCTGCCAATCGCTTCACCTTCGCATCATTTTCATGCGCGATCACAACTGGGTGCACATTAGAGAGATTGCTGCGCGCCAGACGCGGCTTTAGTTTAGCCAGACGTTTTTCTGATATGTCGAAGGCATACAGCCTGCCGGTATTGCGCATCAGCGCGCCGAGTGCCAGCGTCTTGCCGCCGGCGCCCGCGCAAAAATCCACCACCATCTCACCACGCTTGGCACCAGTGATCTGCGCCAGCAACTGACTGCCTTCATCCTGTACTTCAATCGCACCTTCTTTAAATAAAGGCATATTCTGTAATGCAGGCTTTTTAAGCAGGCGCAAACCCAAAGGCGCATAAGGCGTCTCTGTCGGTGTCAATCCTGCAGCAATCAGATCAGTCATGACTTGCTCACGCGTAGCCTTAATACTATTGACGCGCAGATCAAGTGAGGCCGGCGTATTGAGTGCAGCGGCGAGCTCCAGTGCGGCTGGCTCACCATGCTGCGCTACCAGCCTGTCAAATATCCAGGCAGGCAAATTTATTCTTAATGACAAAGGTAAATTATTACGATCGAATGCCATCGTGTGCTGTAACCACTCAAGCTCTTGTTCAGACAAGCCACCCAGTGAATCAACGCCCACTGCATCAGCAAGGCCAAGCAACGCAATGCGTCGCATCATTGGTCCCGCGCCGCTCTCGGCAAAATTTGTATAAACCGATTTATTACGCAACAATCCATAAACAGCCTCTGCAACAACGCCGCGCTCACGCGCACCTAGCCTTGTATGGTCTCTGAAATAACGCGACAACACACCATCAGCAGGGCCAGTAAAACGTAATACCTCACGCAACACTTCTTCAGTATTGCTTATGATTGCGGGTGGCAATCTCATTCCCAGTCCTTCACGGATAAATTAAGTGTCTGTTTAAAAATTATCTAAAAAATTGAACTGCGTAGCTTCACGCAATAAAAGATTGCACAACCCGACCATTTTCCAGTCGCAGATGGCCGTCCAAAAAACTGCGTATGGCTAGCGGATAAATCACATGCTCTTGTTCCAGCACGCGCAGAGCCAGACTGGACTCGGTATCATTTTCAAGAACCGGCACAGTGGCTTGCGCAACAATAGGACCGTGATCCAGATCAGGCGTCACAAAGTGTACAGTTGCCCCATGCACCGTAGCACCAGCCTCCAGCGCTTGCCGATGCGTTGCCAACCCTGGAAAGCTAGGCAGCAACGAAGGATGTATATTCAACATGCGCCCTTGATAGTGCAGAACAAAACCGGCGGTGAGAATACGCAAAAAACCGGCAAGTACAACCAGGTCAGGAGAAAACGTATCGATCAGTTCAGACAATGCCGTATCAAAAGCGGCACGATCAGCATAAAGCCGGTGGTCGATGACAGCAGTAGGTATGTCTGCGTTGCTTGCAAACTTGAGGCCTGTCGCATCTGGACGATTACTAATTACCGCGGCTATTTTTGCCGGCCATTGCTGTTGCGCGGCGGCTTGAACGATGGCCTGCATGTTGCTGCCACGCCCGGAAATCAAAATCACTATGCGTTTCATGGCGGGCATTTTAACAGCGAGTTGGCTCTGCGCCGTATCAAATACGCCTGATGGCCATGGCGTAAATTCTTAGCGTGTTTACTAAGCTACACACACTAGCAGGCTAATTTACTGAAAAGAAAAGAAAACCCGGAAAGGAATTTTCTTATCGCCCCAAAAATCTGCCGCATCGCGAAATACGTCCAGCAGATTCTCGCGGGCTTCCTTGTCGAACTTTGGCGTATTGGGCAGTTGTTCAAGCACCACCAAAAAGCCGGGTTGCTCACCAGCTTTATAAAACATCCCAGTCAGACAATCCGACAATGATTCATAATTTTTTCCAAAATGCTTGGGCACCTGAAACGCACCAGCGATTGCGGCCAAGACCTGCTGACGCGTAATAGCCTGCGCACAATGCGCATATAAAAAATGCTGGCCCAGACGCATTGCTTCCGACTGCAAATCAGAAACACGAAAAGCACGAATAGATTGCACCACATTGCTAGGAACATTGACCAACAGACCGCTAGGCTGGCTGGTCTCCTGAGTCTCTTCCTCCCGCTGCTGGGGTGCATTGAGCATGTAGATATTCACGGTATCACGGTATGTTAGGGCAATCAAAAAGACTCAGATTTAACTTGGTTTGCCAAGCAAACCTTGCATCAAATCAGCTTAAAACCGATAAAGACATTGCAAGCAACACATTGTTCACAATTTGGTTCACAGCAATGCATGATGATACCCGCCCTTTGGCTCCGGCAAAACCCCCAAGACTGGTGCCGGCTTGATAAGTCAAGTGACAAAAAGGCAATTTATATCTATAAATTCGCTTAAACATCACCAAAAGTGAATAATTTCGTTTAATTTATTATTTTCAAACTATGACATCATTTAACTGATTTACTCAATCAACCAGCATCCACCAATCCAAAATTTGATGTTGGCAGATTATGGTTGTGTCCTGACAACTCAAAAAAGGCCAATACCTCCTCCTTGCGTGCAAAAGTATCCATTTGCCCGAGATCGATCAAGGCCTTGGTATAGCTAGACTCAAACAACAAATACGATGCCAAAGCCGCGCCGCGCCGCTCAGTGGCACCAATTGCAGAGAGTAAAGTTCGAATAGAGAGAGGCAGACTACCTATATGCCTGCTGGCGATTAATTCCAGCGGCTGGGACGGCGTAATTGCCAGCATTTTGACCAGCCGCAAGCCAGATTTGCTACGCTGCTCTGGCGTTAGCAATGACATGGTGGCGTTAATACGGGTCAGCCTTTCTATATCAACCGAAAGGCCGTCGAGAAAAATACTCGACATGGCATGACCGGCAATTTGTGCCAGACTGGGATAGCCAGAAAACGCCGTGATATTGGTGCGCTCACCACCAATGTTACCGGCACCGATGACCAATAATTTATCTGCTCCTAAATGTATGGCCGATGAAAGTGGCGCAAGCTCGCGCATGGCACCATCGCCAAAATACTCACATCGCCCATTACAGTACAGCGGCACTGCCGGAAAAATCAGGGGTATGGCCGAAGATGCGAGCAAATGATCAATACTGATTTGCTGCGGTACCGACTGTCTTTGTGTGCGGTTCCAGATAGGAGCCGGATTGGCCGACTGATAAAAAGTCGTGTGATAGCCGGCTGTATAAGACGACGCCGAAACAGCCAACGCGCTAAGTGCTCCACTCTCTAGTGCTGCTTCAAGCCGGGGGAAATCCAGCATACGATGCAGCAAACTCACCAGCGGTGCATTATTTAATAAAGAGTTGGGCGGATTGGCATGCCATTTGCGCAGTAACCAGCCAAACGAGAGTAAAGACAGCCAGCGCGCACCCGAACGTATAACGCCAATTGAATCGGCGCGATAAACTTGTTCGACTTCCAGCTTCCCCCACACATCCACCAAGCGCGTAATACTTTCTTCAAAATCATCAGCACGGCAAGCAAAAGCGGCCGCATTGATCGCACCAGCTGAAGTGCCGCAAACAATATCAAAGGGAATTTTTTTAGATGGAGAAGCGCTCTCACTGAGCAGGGAATAAATCGCTTGTAATACCCCGACCTGGTAAGCGGCGCGCGCGCCGCCTCCGGCGAGAAACAAACCAATTTTCTGCGGTGATGTCATCACCGCAGATTAACAGCTGGCAAATTACTTTTGCAATACACACAGTGCACTATGGACGGCCAGACACAGGCCGTCTGAAGCTTACTTAGGCTGCATACGAATCGCACCGTCGAGACGGATGGTTTCGCCATTCAACATCACATTTTCAATAATGGTCTTGGCCAGATGTGCATACTCAGCCGGTTTGCCCAGACGCGGAGGAAACGGCACCATACGACCCAGCGCATCCTGCACTTCCTGAGGCATACCGAGCAGCATAGGCGTCTCGAAAATACCGGGCGCTATCGTCATCACACGGATACCACTGCGCGACAGATCACGCGCCATAGGCAAAGTCAGGCCAACCACGCCGGCCTTGGATGAGCCATAAGCAGCCTGACCAATCTGACCGTCATAAGCAGCAACGGAAGCCGTATTGATAATGATGCCGCGTTCACCAGCTGCATTAGCCTCGCCGTCTTGCATTGCTGCTGCTGCCAGACGCGACATATTGAACGTACCGACCAGATTAATATTAATGACGCGCTGAAAAACTTCCAGCGGATGCGGGCCATCCTTGCCCACCGTCTTGACCGCAGGTGCGACACCGGCGCAATTGACCAGACCGGACAACTTGCCCATCGCCTGCGCCGCAGCAACGACTGCCAGACCATCAGCTTCTGAAGCCACATCACATTTCACAAACTTGCCGTGCAATTCAGCAGCCAGCTTCTCGCCTGCCTCAACCTGCACATCAGCCAGTACAACTTTGCCGCCGTTATCGACGATCATGCGCGCAGTTGCTGCGCCCAGACCAGAAGCGCCACCGGTAATAATGAATACGTTATTCTTGATTTCCATTGCTTCTCCAGATTGGGTAATGACAAAAAACCAGCGGCAAGGATAACGAATTGACTGTGCGTTTGACAATCAAAACCGAAAATAAAAAAAGCAGCTTAGTAACACTAAGCTGCCTTTTCTTTTTTACAACCTGCTTTTAAAACAAGTTGTTCACCCCGAGTCTTAGCCTATCCAGCCGGTAGAAGACAACAGCGGCACAATCAACAGTGCAACGATATTGATAATCTTAATGAGCGGATTAACTGCAGGACCGGCCGTGTCCTTGTAAGGATCGCCCACGGTATCACCCGTAACGGCAGCTTTGTGCGCTTCGCTTCCCTTGCCGCCGTGATGACCATCTTCGATGTATTTCTTTGCATTGTCCCAGGCACCACCACCTGTACACATAGAAATCGCAACGAAAAGACCTGTCACAATCGTACCCATTAGCAGACCGCCCAGCGCCTTAGGCCCCAGCACCAGTCCAACCACAATCGGCACCACCACTGGCAACAAAGATGGAATCATCATTTCCTTGATCGCAGCAGCAGTCAGCATGTCGACCGCCTTGCCATATTCCGGCTTGGACGTGCCTTCCATAATGCCCGGGATTTCGCGGAACTGACGACGTACCTCTTCCACCACCGAGCCCGCTGCACGACCGACTGCTTCCATCGCCATCGCACCAAACAGGAAGGGAATCAGGCCACCGATGAACAAGCCCACGATGACTTTCGGATCAGACAGATCAAAGGTCACAGCAATACCGCGTGCTTCCAGCGCATGCGTATAGTCGGCAAACAAGACCAATGCCGCCAGACCGGCAGAACCGATTGCATAACCCTTGGTGACAGCCTTGGTGGTGTTGCCCACCGCATCCAGCGGATCGGTAATGTTACGCACACTGTCAGGCAGATTGGCCATCTCGGCAATACCACCCGCATTATCCGTAATCGGACCATACGCATCCAAGGCCACCACAATACCTGCCATGCTCAGCATCGAAGTCGCTGCTGTAGCAATACCGTACAAACCGGCCAGATCATATGAAACCCAAATGCCACCGCAGACAAACAACACAGGCCAGGCAGTCGATTTCATCGAGATGCCAATACCAGCAATAATGTTGGTCGCATGGCCAGTGGTAGATGCTTGCGCAATATGCTTGACCGGTGCGAAATCTGTACCGGTGTAGTACTCAGTAATCCAGACCATCGCCGCCGTCAATATCAGGCCCACGATACATGACCCAAACAATGCCATGCCTGTAATCGTGCCGCCGGACTCCAACTGCAGTGGTACTGGAAACAGCTGCACTGATACGAAGTAAAAAGCTATCAATGACAGTACACCGGCAACTATGAGCCCTTTATAAAGCGCAGGCATCACATTTTTCATATCAGGCTGCGCCTTGACGAACATCACGCCAATAATGGAAGCAATAATCGAGACGCCACCCAAAATCATCGGATAGATCACTGCCAGACCACGGCTGTCACCTGCCATCAGCAATGCACCCAAAGCCATGGTGGCAATCAGCGTCACTGCATAGGTTTCGAACAAGTCAGCAGCCATACCAGCGCAGTCACCAACGTTGTCGCCAACGTTATCAGCGATAACGGCTGGATTACGCGGATCATCCTCGGGAATGCCGGCTTCGACTTTGCCCACCAGATCGGCACCAACGTCAGCACCTTTGGTGAAGATACCGCCACCCAAACGCGCAAAAATTGAGATCAGTGAAGAACCGAATGCAAAACCCAGTAAAGGCTTGAGCGTTTCAGGATCAGGTGAAGTCAGGCCGCCTATCGCATAAAAGAATAGCGAGACACCTAACAGCCCCAGGCCCACCACCAACATACCGGTAATGGCGCCGCCACGAAAGGCTACATCCAGCGCAGGTCCGATACCTTTAGTGGCAGCCTGTGCAGTACGCACATTAGCGCGCACCGACACATTCATACCGATAAAGCCGCAAGCACCTGAGAGTACGGCGCCCAGCACAAAACCGGCAGCCGTAATAAGCCCAAGCGGAGAAATACCGATCAGGATAGCCAGTATCACACCGACAATCGCAATCGTCCGATACTGACGCGCCAGATAAGCTGCCGCACCCTGTTGTATCGCCAAAGCGATTTCCTGCATCCTCGCATTACCCGCATCCTGGCTCAGAATCCAGCTACGAGAAATCAAACCGTAGATAACGGCAATAAGACCGCACACTACAGCAAACCACAAGCCTGTTGACGCCATATGTCTCCTCCAAAAGTTCACGACAATTTTTTAACTTCATCATTCATCAATGCACCAGCGAACTTGCCAGAATTAACCTGACCGGATCACTGCTGTTGTGAATTCTTTTTACTGCAAAAAATTTCGCAACACACGAGCTTGATTTAGAAGCCCTATCAAAATGAGCGCCGACTAGCGGCGCGGTCGCTGGCAAGGCGGGGACGCCGCAGACAGGTCAGTCGTACGGCAAGGCATCCCCAACGCAGCCAGTGGCATTTTTATAGCGCTTCTTATATTTTTATCTCGTGAAAACCCACACAACTTATTAACATAAAAAAAGGCGGACATTCAGTCCGCCTTTCTCGAAACTATCATCACGCCAGTGCAGCAAACGCACTGTCGCGGATGGCCTCGACAGGTCCAATACCAGAAATCTTCCGATATTTCGGCGCACCCGCCTTACCTGAATTTGCCCAATCGTTATAGTAACCAACCAACAACTTAGTCTGGTTATGATAAACCTCCAGACGCTTCTTTACCGTCTCTTCGCGATCATCATCGCGCTGTATCAAATCTTCTCCGGTTGCATCATCCTTACCAGCCACTTTTGGCGGATTGAATTTCACATGATAAGTACGACCAGATGGCTGATGTACACGACGGCCACTCATGCGCTCAATAATGGCCTCATCAGGCACATCGATCTCAAGCACATAATCAATCGCCACGCCTGCGTCTTTCATTGCATCAGCTTGCGGCAAGGTACGTGGAAAGCCATCAAACAAATAACCCTCTGCACAATCAGGCTCTTTGAGGCGGTCTTTGACCAGACCGATAATGATGTCATCCGACACCAGTCCACCTGCGTCCATTACCTTCTTGGCTTCAAGACCAAGAGGTGTGCCTGCCTTCACAGCAGCACGCAGCATATCGCCAGTGGAAATCTGTGGAATATTAAAATGTTCTTTGATAAAAGCCGCTTGGGTACCCTTACCGGCACCGGGCGCTCCCAACAGGATCAGCCGCATTATTTTTCCTTACCTATTTTTTAACATCATCACCACAGCAGCGAATCAAGACCCGCCTGCATCGTGATTGTCTCCTCACCAGCTTGCCCGAAACTTACCACAGAATCTTATCACCCCAGTAAAACCCGGAATTAACAGATTGGTTAGACGCACAGGCAAAACTGTCACCGCAAAGCATACAAGAACTTAACGCATCACCACTTGATTAATTAAATAGCCAAATAAAATCAGTGACTTACAAAAAAATCAGCAGGCCAGCAGGCCTGCCACGCCTTAATGCGCAGGCGGTTTTTCCTTGATGTCGCCTATGCAAAGATATTTCATCTCCACATAATCTTCTATGCCGTGGCGCGAACCTTCGCGCCCCAGGCCCGATTGTTTGATACCACCAAAAGGTGCCTCAGCCGTAGAAATAAGACCCGTATTAATACCGACCATGCCATATTCCAGCGCCTCACCCACTCTGAAAATACGACCGATATCGCGTGTATAAAAATAACTGGCCAATCCAAACTCCGTATTATTAGCCAGCGCAATCGCTTCTTGCTCCGTTTTAAAGCGAAACACTGGTGCCACCGGACCAAATGTCTCTTCTCTGGCGCAGCGCATATCCGCAGTGACATTAGCCAGCACAGTCGGCTGATAAGCATGCTTACCTTCACGCTGACCACCTGTCATCACCTTCGCGCCTTTGGCGATAGCATCAGCAACATGCGATTCGATTTTTTCTAGTGCCTGCGCATCAATCATCGGGCCTTGCTGCACGCCCGCATCAAATCCATTGCCAACCTTAATCGCGCGCGCCTTTGCAGTCAGCTTCTCGACAAATTTATCGTACACACTGTCTTGCACATAAAACCGATTAGCGCACACACAAGTCTGACCAGCATTACGATATTTACTCACCAGCGCACCTTCGACTGCGCTATCCAGATCAGCATCATCAAACACAATAAATGGCGCATTGCCGCCCAGCTCCAGCGAAATTTTCTTAATCGTGGGCGCACACTGCGCAGCCAGAATACGACCAACTTCCGTTGAGCCTGTAAACGACATATGGCGAATCTTGTCGCTACTGCAAAGCAGCTTACCTATCGCAATAGAACGCTCACTGTCTGCAGTGAGCACATTCAACACACCCGGCGGCATGCCGGCGCGCTGTGCCAATTCAGCTAACGCCAGCGCAGACAGCGGCGTCTGTTCAGCCGGCTTAATCACCACCGTACAACCTGCCGCCAGTGCAGGTGCCACCTTACGCGTAATCATCGCCAGCGGAAAATTCCAGGGCGTGATCGCTGCACACACACCGACCGGCTGCTTCAACACCAGTAAGCGACGATTCTGATCTGTGGTCGGAATGCTCTCGCCATAAATACGGCGACCTTCCTCAGCAAACCATTCAATAAAGCTCGCGCCATACATCACCTCACCTTTGGCTTCAGCCAAAGGCTTGCCCTGCTCAGCCGTCATGATGCGCGCCAGATCATCCGCATGCTCAATCTGCAGGCGATACCATGCCATCAAAATTGCAGCGCGTTCTTTGGCAGTCTTCTCACGCCAGCTCACCCACGCCAACTCTGCCGCGTCGATTGCCAGCAGCGCTTCTTTATCTGTGAGGTTAGCCACGCTCGCAATCACCACGCCCGTAGCAGGGTCTTGAACATCAAACTTAGCCTGACCTGCGAGCCACTGGCCATTCACATACGCATCCGTACGCAAGAGCGTTGGATCATTTAGCAAAGATAAAGGATGGTCTTTCAGATTCATTTTTATAGGCCTGTCGGTTCAGCGTTAATCAAAATCGAGGACAGTATAACCGCACCTGAAATCATGCCTGTCAGTGCAACATGAAAGCTGCCGATAGATA
>CAIVDH010000302.1 GCA_903904635.1 uncultured Burkholderiales bacterium
ATCCTAAATTCCTGACAAGTTCAAGCATGCCTTTGTTATCTGATAGCGCCTCGCCAACCAGCGCATCCGTACCGCGCTGTTGAAAATAAGCGATCAGTTTTTTCATTAGTAACTGCCCCAAGCCCTGCCCTTTCAAATCTGACCGCACAATAATGGCAAACTCTGCATGGATATTGTCGGGGTCTGCAATGGCACGCACAACACCCAGGGTTTCATCACTGCCATCAACACGTTTTCGAACGGCCACGAAGGCCATCTCACGGTCGTAATCAATTTGTGTCAGTCGTGCCAGTTGTGATGGCTGTAGCTCACGCATATGCATGAATACTCTAAAGCGTACATCGATAGGATCGAGCGCAGCAAAAAAACGCAAATGCTCAGCGCCATCCTCGGGCCGTATCGGACGCAACAACAAAGTCGCATCCTGCCAATGGACTTCTTCTTCCAACTCATACGGATAGGGGCGGATCGCCAGGCGCGCATGTGGATCGCCTGCATACTGCGCCAATTTCACTCTCGCATCGAGTGCGATAACACCATCTGCATCTGCCAACAAAGGATTAATGTCGAGCTCAATGATTTCAGGAATTTCTGCCACTAATTGCGCCACCTGAATTAACACACCACAGACTGCATCAAGATCGGCCGCAGGTTTGTTGCGATACGCTGCCAGTAAGCTTGCAACCCGCGTGCGGCTGATCATGTCATGCGCTAATACCGAATTCAATGGCGGTAACCCCAGTGCATGGTCTTTCATCACTTCAACTGCGATACCACCCTGACCAAACAAAATAACAGGACCAAATATGGCATCGGTGGTGACCCCTATAATCAATTCACGCGCATCAGGACGACGCGCCATGGCCTGTACTGAAAACCCCTGCAAATGCGCATCGGGCCGCAATTGTGCAAGACGCTGCTGCATATCATGGGCAGCCATTTCTACAGCTTCTGAACTATTAAGATCCAGCATCACGCCACCAACTTCTGTCTTATGGCTGATATCAGGCGAAAGCAATTTGACCGCCACCGGAAAACCTATCTGAGCTGCCAGCAATGCTGCATCACTGGCGGAAGACGCAATACGGGTATCCACCACAGGTATATGCGCTGCGATCAGTAAATCTTTGGACTCAGGCTCGGTTAGCATGGTGCGTCCTGATGCCAGCACATGGTCTATGATCGCCCGCGCTTTAATGAGGTCCACCCGCTTATGTGCTGCATCAACTGGAGGTACCTGCATTAACAGTTGCTGATTGCGGTGATACTCAACCACTTGCATGAATGCTTCTACCGCCTGTTCTGGTGTACCAAATTGCGGTATGCCCGCCTGAGAAAATAATTGTCTGGCCTCTGCTACGGCAGCCCCGCCGAGCCAAGATGCGGCCAAATAGCGTTGTGAGGATTGCACTACTGGTTTTAGTACGCGCGCTATCTCGCCGCTGGGCACAATCGCCGTGGGCGCATGGATGAACAACACGGGATTATGCGGTTGATGTTTCTGTAAAATTTCCAGCGCTTGCCGATATCGCTCAGCTGGCGCATCACCAATAATGTCTACCGGATTACCGTGCGACCAGTTCGACGGCAACACGGCATTTAAGGCGTCCATCGTCGCGCCAGATAATGTGGCCAGCTTGCCACCACTATTAATTAATGCATCGGTGGCCATCACACCGGGGCCACCACCATTGGTGAGAATAATTAATTCTTCACTCAGCAAAGGTCTGGCATGGGCCAGCGTTTCAACCGCTTCAAACAATGACTCGGTCGTCAATACACGTAACATACCGGCACGACGTATTGCGGCGTCATAGACAGCATCTGAGCCGGCTAGTGCGCCGGTGTGTGAAGCTGCAGCGCGAGCACCCTCTGGTGCGCGACCTGCTTTCACAATCAGTACCGGTTTGCTGCGCGCTGCAGCACGGGCAGCAGACATGAATTTGCGTGCATGCTTAATGTCTTCGATATAAAGCAATATTGCCTGCGTTTCTGCATCACTGGCCAGGTAGTCCAGCACATCGCCGAAATCCACATCATCGGCATCGCCCAGGGAAATAAAATGTGAAAAGCCGATATTGCGTGAACGCGCCCAGTCGAGTACTGCGGTGACTAACGCGCCGGATTGCGACACAAAGGCTATTTTTCCGGGTAATGCATCAATATGCGCAAAGCTGGCATTAAGATGCGCGCCCGGCACCAGCAAGCCTACGCAGTTGGGGCCAAGTATGCGCAGCAAATGGGGTTGTGCGGCCTCCAGCATTTTTTCTCTATAGCTCTTGCCATCACCGCTATCTGCATTCATGCCCGCTGTCAGAACGACTACGGCACGCGAACCTTTCGCACCAAGCGCGCTGATAATGCCGGGCACACTTGCTGGCGGCGTGGCAATCACGGCTAGCTCTGGCACTTGCGGCAGGCTGGCAATATCAGGGTAGACCGGTAAACCCAGTAATTGCTTATGATGCGGATTGACCGCCATGATGCGGCCATCAAGCTCTGTCGGATTACGTCCACCTATTAAATTTGATAACACTGTTGCGCCCACACTATGCAGACGATCACTAGCGCCTATCAACACAACTGATTGGGGCTTGAATAAATAGCGCAGATTACGAATGCTCATCGTCGACTTTCTTAATTTTCAAAGTGTGACTACTCAATATTGCAATTGATCTGAATCAAATTTTATAAAAAGATTTTTTCATTGCTCTGATTTTCTTGTACAGATATTTACTACTATGTTCACGCTATCGCGCACTTAGTTTTTTCTGATGCACTTAATCAGAAGGTGTAGTCATAAAGCTATTAGTTCTAAGTTATTATTTTTAAGATCAAATACTCTACTTAATTTCACCTCATAGCCAAGGATCACCGCATGTCCTACAAAACTATCCTGGTTCACGTTGATCAGTCTTCTCATGCTGCAGAACGTATACGTCTGGCTGCTTCCATTGCGCTAAGCGAAGGTGCCCATCTGATTGGCGCCGCAATGACTGGTATCTCGCGTTATGTATTTGATAGCGGTGCTATTAATTCTCATGATCCAACGTTGGCACACCATGTAGAATTTTTACGTAAATATGCACAAGATGCGTTGCACACATTTGAAAAACTGGCAGAACAAGCTGGCGTGCCATCAATAGAATCACGCCTGGTTGATGATGATGCCGCCGGTGGTTTGGTTTTACAGGCGCGTTATGCCGATCTGGTTGTGATAGGTCAAACTGATCCCAATTCAACGACACCCGGCGTGATGTCAGATTTCCCTGAATATGTCGTCATGCACAGCGCTCGCCCTGTACTGATTGTTCCTTATGCAGGACAGTTTTGTAAAAGCATTACACATCCACTCATAGCATGGGATGCCAGCATCACCGCCATGCATGCCATTACTGCCGCGCTGCCAATTTTGATACAGGCTAAAGAAGTGGATCTCGTTATATTCAATGCCGAAGGGCAGGATGATGCGCATGGCCAAGAGCCCGGTGCAGATGTCGCGCTGCATCTTGCACGCCATGGCGTTTTGATTAATGTCATCAATCAAAACGTCGCATTTGATGCAGGTGAAGCGCTGTTGTCTCTTGCAGCTGACCTGGGGGCTGATTTGATCGTCATGGGCGGGTATGGTCACTCACGTTTTCGCGAAATTATGCTTGGTGGTGTCACGCGGACCATACTGTCATCAATGACCGTACCAGTCCTGATGGCGCACTGATTTTTCAGACTGAATTTTCACACTGCGTTTTATTTGACGCTGGCCTGCATTCAGGCCGGCGGCTGACGATACACCATCACCGGTATGGTGCTATGCGCAAGCACGCGCTGGGTTTCACTACCAAGCAAAAGTTTGTCCAGACCTCTGCGCCCATGTGAAGCCATCCAGATCAGATCACATTGCTGGTCTTTAGCTATAGCGATGATTTCTTCATACGGATGCACTGCACGTCTGGCCATTGCTATGCAAGGCACATTGGCAAGCTTGGCCTGTGCAGTGAGTTTATCCACATACTGCTGCGCAATCTGATCCTGCGCATCTTCATACATGGTGATGTCCACCATCGCACCCGCTTCAGGCATCAGCATATAAGGATAAAGCTGCGCTACCGAGAGACCAAAAATGGATGCGCCGGTTGCAGCAGCAAACTCTATCGCTGACTTGACAGCCTTATCAGATAGCGGCGAGCCATCGGTGGGAACGAGGATTTTCTTGAACATGACTAGCCTTTATTGATATTGATGCAATCAGGTCAGTCTGACTCTAACAAAAAGACTCAAAAAAAAATTGACTTGTATCAAAGCGACCAAAGAGGCGCCTCATCCATTAGCGCTACCTGCTCACGCAACTCAAGTATCCGATCCTGCCAGTAGCGAACGGTATTAAACCAAGGGAATGCAAGCGGAAATGCCGGATCATCCCAGCGCCTGGCCAGCCAGTATGAATAATGTAAAAGCCGCAACGTGCGCAATGCCTCAACCAAATGCAACTGCCGCGGATCAAATTCAAAAAAATCTTCATAGCCTGCCAGCACATCAGCTAGCTGCGTTGTCATATCAGCACGTTCGCCAGATAACAGCATCCACAAATCCTGTATCGGTGGCCCATTGCGACTGTCATCAAAATCCACAAAATGCGGACCACCGTCAGTCCACAGCACATTACCAACATGACAATCACCATGTAGCCGACATTGCAAGGTGTCGCCTGCACGGGCATAGCAACGCTCTACACCTGCGATGGCCTGTGCGCTGACGCTCTTCCAGCTCTCCAACAACTCCGCTGGTATGAAATCATGCGCTAGCAACCATGCACGAGGCTCGACACCAAAGGTCTGTAAATCAATCGCAGGTCTGGCTGCATAGGTTGTAATGGCGCCCACTGCATGAATACGCCCCATCAACCGCCCCAGCCATTCCAATGTATCGGGCCGGTCAAGTTCTGGCGCACGCCCGCCCTGACGGGGAAATACGGCAAAACGAAAGCCCTGATAATGCAGCAGCGTCTGATGATTGAAGGCCAGCGGTGCTACTACAGGGATTTCCTGCTCTACCAATTCTTGTACAAAATAATGCTCTTCCAAGATCGCCGCATCACTCCAGCGCTGTGGCCGGTAAAACTTGGCAACGACCGGTCCGCCCTGCTCCATGCCTATCTGATAAACACGGTTTTCATAACTGTTCAAGGCTAGCAGCCGACCGTCTGCCTCCAGCCCCACGCTGGCTAAAGCATCAAGTACGACTTCAGGCCCGAGCTGGGAAAAGGAATGGTCAGGAGGTGCGTTCATGGCAAGCATTGTATGCGGCTTAGGGCTTTGTGCCTTAAGCGGTTACACTGCGTCCTTACTTTTTTCTTGCAAAGCCCAATCATGTCCGCTGATCCCTTATTAACTGATGCAGAATTCGAAGAGCTGGACAATTTCCTGATGTCAGATCGTTGCGGCGATGAGTCTATGACTATGGATGCACTGCATGGCATGTTGACCGCTATTGCAGTTTGCCCTGACACAGTCGCAATTGAAGAATGGCTGCACATGGTGTGGGGCCCGGATTTGGAAGATGCGCCGGCCTTTACCTCACCACAGGAAGCTGCGCGTATCAGTGAACTCATGCAGCGCATGCTAAAAGAAATTTCACTCACGCTGCAAATAGCGCCCAAAGATTTTGAGCCGCTGTTTTGTGAACATGAATGGAAAGGCAAGCAAGTGTTGGATGCAGAATCCTGGGCCTGGGGCTTTATGGAAGGTACGGGGCTGCGCGAAGAAACATGGCAGACACTGTGGGACGCGCCCGAGGCTGACTTGCTGCGACCAATTTATCTGCTAGGCGCCGAAGAAATCGAAGAGGAAGAAATGGCACTGGTGGATGATCCGGCCAAGTGCCATAAACTTGCGCTGGAAATTGAAAGTGCAGTTGAAAAAATTTATCGTTACTGGCGCAATAAGATCACCAAGCACTGATCGCATGTATCTTGGCTTGATGATCAGCTATTGATGATCAGCTATTGATGATCAAAGCTTAATGAAATGCTCGCGGTAGTAACGCAGCTCTTCTATCGATTCAATAATGTCTGCTAATGCCGTATGCATCTGATGTTTTTTGAAACCGGCTGCCAGTTCAGGTTTCCAGCGCTTGCATAATTCTTTGAGTGTGGATACGTCCAGATTGCGATAATGAAAAAACGCTTCCAGTTCGGGCATGCCTCGCGCCATGAAGCGTCGATCCTGACAGATGGAATTGCCGCACATGGGCGATTTACCGGCTGGTACATATTTTTTCAGGAAAGCGATCAGCTCGGTACTGGCCTGGGCTTCTGTAACAGTTGAAGCCTTGACTCTGTCTATCAGACCTGAACGGCCATGCGTGCCTTTGTTCCAGGCGTCCATGCCGTCTAACATCGCATCGCTCTGGTGTATGGCAAATACCGGTCCCTGCGCGAGGATATTGAGATCAGGGTCAGTCACCACTGCTGCCACTTCGATAATTTTTTCTTTGTCAGGATCTAAGCCCGTCATTTCCATATCGATCCAGACCAGATTGAATTCATTGGGACGGACGACTATTTCGGGGTTAGGATGCGCTTCGGTGGCTTGTGACATAATTGCTTTCCTTGGTAAACAGCCCTTCTGAGTGGCTGCGAATTAATCATTTTCTCATAGGCAGGGTATGGATTCACAAAGCTTTTCTCTTTTGTTTGCTGCAATGCTCCTGGCCACGCTGGGCGTAAAGTTATGGCTGAGCGCACGCCAGCTAAGACATGTTGCGACTCACCGCGATGCCGTGCCCGAGCAGTTTGCGCAAAAAATCCCGCTTGCAGCGCATCAAAAAGCAGCTGATTACACCATCGCTAAAACACGCCTGAAAATGGTGATGCTGGTTGTCAGTTCAGTGGTGCTGGTTGGCTTTACTTTGCTGGGCGGTCTGCAATGGTTATCTTTTAAAATTATTGACATCGTCGGCCCCGGCATCATTTATCAGATCGCTCTGATTGCTGCAGTGGCACTGATTTCCAGTTTGATTGACCTGCCTTTCGACTACTACAAGCAATTCACCTTGGAAGAAAAATTCGGATTCAATAAAATGAACCCGGCTCTGTTTTTCTCTGACCTTGCCAAAAGTACCTTGATAGGATCACTGATCGGCTTACCTTTGATCTGGGTAACACTGACATTGATGGAAAAAGCCGGTGAATTATGGTGGCTATATGCATGGGTATTGTGGTGTGGCTTTCAGGTGCTGATGCTGGGTTTTTATCAAAGCGTGGTTGCGCCTCTGTTCAATAAATTCACGCCATTAGATGATGAAAGTCTGCGCTCACGTATCGAGAATCTGATGAAACGCGTCGGCTTTGCGAGCAAGGGCTTGTTTGTGATGGATGGTTCGCGTCGCAGCGCCCATGGCAATGCGTATTTTTCCGGTTTTGGTTCAGCTAAACGCATCGTATTTTTCGACACCCTTTTGTCGCGTCTGGCACCGAATGAAATAGAAGCGGTGCTGGCGCATGAACTTGGCCATTTCAAACTGCATCATGTCATTAAGCGCATTGCGCTGATTTTTGTGCTGTCATTGGGCTTTCTGGCGCTGCTGGGTTATCTGAAAAATCAGGTCTGGTTTTATCAGGGACTGGGCGTCATGCCTATGCTGGATGCCAGCAATGATGCAATGGCACTGATACTGTTTATGTTTGTGCTGCCGGTTTTCACTTTCCTGCTCTCGCCACTGACATCGATCGGTTCACGCAAACATGAATTTGAAGCCGATGCTTTCGCTGCAAAGCATAGCAACTCGCAAGATCTGATCTCAGCACTGGTCAAGCTCTACGAAGACAATGCTTCAACGTTGACGCCTGATCCTTTGCATTCTGCCTTTTATGATTCACACCCTCCAGCTAGCGTGCGGGTACAACGTCTGCTGACGCAATAAGATGCCGAGCACAAGATGATGAATCGCGCCGAACTGCTGCAAAAATCCTGCAAGCATCTGGAACAGGCAGCATCGGCAGAGGAAATCAGTGCAGCCTTGGCTGCACTGCCTGACTGGCACGTAGAGCATGAGAAATTGACACGTTCGTTCAGCTTTAAAAATTTTCATCAAACGATAGATTTCGTCAATGCCATTGCCAGCATCATTCATCAGGAAGATCATCATCCGGAACTAGTAGCGAGCTACAACCGCTGCATAGTCAAATTCAACACGCACTCCGTCAATGCGGGCAAAGGCGGTCTGTCAGAAAACGATTTTATTTGCGCAGCCAAAATCGATGCCGTATTTCAGCAGGCGTTTTGCTAAAGCATGGATGAACTCACAGGACTAATCGTAGCAGCACACGGCAGACATTATCTTGCGCAATTTGAGGGGCGCTTTCTTCAATGCGTCACACGTGGCAAAAAAAGTGATGTCGCCGTCGGTGACCATGTCAGCTTCAAGCTGACCTCGCCAGATCAGGGCGTGATAGAAGCGATCTTGCCGCGTAGCGCGCTGTTGTATCGTTCAGACCAATATAAATCCAAACTGTTGGCAGCCAATGTTACGCAGCTATTCATTGTGGTGGCGACCGAGCCGGGCTTTACCGAAGATCTGGTATCGCGCGCGCTTGTGGCAGCAGAATCAGCCGGAATCAAAGCCCATTTGATACTCAATAAAATCGATATCACTGCGTCATTAGAAGCCACACGTAAGCGGCTGGCGTTTTATGCAGGACTGGGCTATCCGGTACATGAAGTCACGGCCAAAGAAGATCCTGCAGGCACGCTTGAGATTATCAGCCCGCTATTGGCTGGCCAGTCGACTATTTTGATCGGTCAGTCTGGCATGGGCAAATCTTCATTGGTTAATTTACTGGTGCCGGATGCCGAGATTGCGGTACGCGAAATTTCAGCTGCGCTCGATACCGGCAAACACACAACCACGTTCACGCGTCTGTATTCGATTGACGCGGATACCACCGTGATTGATTCGCCCGGCTTTCAGGAATTTGGGCTTTACCAGCTCTCAGAAGGCATGCTGGAGCGCGCGTTTCCGGAATTTGCAGCGCATCTCGGAACATGCCGCTTTTATAACTGCCATCATCTCAATGAGCCTGATTGCCAGATACTGCAGGGGCTCAAGGATGGGAAAATATCAGCAGCCCGACATGCGCTATACCGACAATTGCTGCATGAGGCCTCGCAAAAGCTTTACTAGAGCCGTTTTGCCGGACCGGGAATGGTGTTAATCCGCGGCTAAATCTCTTATAATCATAGGCTTACAAGATTCGGCGGCTGGCGCCTGACTGGCCGCCGTTTTCATTTATGGCAATCAAACACTATCTGCAGTTTGCTGATTTCACGCTCGACGAGTATGCGTACTTAATCGAGCGCGCTACCCTCATCAAACGCAAATTCAAAAATTACGAGCCCTACCACCCGCTGCTAGACCGTACGCTGGTGATGGTGTTCGAAAAAAATTCTACGCGCACCCGTCTGTCATTTGAAGCGGGCATGCATCAGCTGGGCGGTGCGGCAATTTATCTCAATACGCGCGACAGTCAGTTGGGACGTGGCGAGCCTGTTGAAGATGCCGCACAAGTGATGTCCCGCATGTGCGACATCATCATGATCCGCACCTTTGGTCAGGAAATCATCGAACGCTTTGCAGCGAATTCACGCGTACCGGTGGTCAATGGCCTAACCAATGAACATCATCCCTGCCAGGTATTTGCTGATGTCTTTACTTACATAGAACACCGCGGCTCGATCGCCGGCAAAACTGTTGCATGGGTGGGTGACGCCAACAATATGCTGTATTCCTGGCTGCAGGCAGCGGAAGTATTTGGCTTTCATATGCATGTTTCGACACCGATGGGTTATGACATCAATCCTGCACTGGTTTCGCGCGACAATCTGCGCTACACCGTCTTTGCCGATCCGGCAGCTGCCTGCGCAGGTGCGCATCTGGTGACCACCGATGTATGGACCAGCATGGGCTACGAACAAGAAAATGCGGCACGTCTGAAAGCCTTTGATGGCTGGATCGTTGATGCTGCAAAAATGCAGCGCGCTCAGCCAGATGCCTTATTTATGCACTGTCTGCCTGCGCATCGCGGCGAAGAAGTATCGGCCGAAGTGATAGACGGCCCGCAATCCGTGGTGTGGGAAGAAGCGGAAAACCGTCTGCATGTACAAAAAGCGCTGCTCGAATATTTAGTGCTCGGCAAACTATAAATTCAAATCTCGTAACGAAGGAAAGTAAGAACATGAGCGACACAAAAAAAGTCGTCCTCGCCTACTCGGGCGGTCTGGACACCTCAGTCATATTGAAATGGCTGCAAGATAATTATCACTGCGAAATCGTGACCTTCACGGCTGATCTGGGTCAGGGCGAAGAACTGGAACCGGCGCGTGCAAAGGCGATCAAGTTCGGCATCAAGCCGGAAAATATTTTTATTGATGATCTGCGCGAAGAGTTTGTCAGTGATTTTGTTTTTCCCATGTTTCGCGCCAATACCGTGTATGAAGGCGAATATCTGCTCGGCACGTCGATTGCCCGGCCACTGATAGCCAAGCGGCTAATCGATATCGTTAAAAAAACCGGCGCAGATACCATCTCGCATGGCGCCACCGGCAAGGGGAATGATCAGGTACGTTTTGAGCTGGGCGCGTATGCGCTAATGCCGAATGTAAAAATCATTGCGCCTTGGCGTGAATGGGATTTACTCTCACGCGAGAAGTTACTGAAATATGCTGAAGATGCCGGCATAGAAATCGACATGAAACACAAGAACGGCGGCGCGCCCTACTCTATGGACGCCAACCTCTTGCACATCAGCTTCGAAGGTCGTCATCTTGAAAACCCAAGTGCTGAAGCAGAAGAAACCATGTGGCGCTGGACAGTCAGTCCTGAAGCGGCACCGGACACAGCTGAATACCTTGACGTCGAATTCGAGCATGGCGACATCGTTGCACTCAACGGCAAACGTCTCTCACCAGCGACCGTACTCACCGAGCTGAACCGCTTAGGCGGCAAGCACGGCATAGGCCGTCTTGATCTGGTCGAAAACCGCTATGTTGGCATGAAATCTCGCGGCTGCTATGAAACACCAGGCGGCACCATCATGCTGCGCGCGCATCGGGCAATTGAATCTATCACCTTAGATCGCGAAGTCGCGCATCTGAAAGATGATTTGATGCCGCGCTATGCGTCCCTCATCTATAACGGCTACTGGTGGGCGCCTGAACGCGTGGCAATACAAACGCTGATTGATCACACACAGCAAAATGTAAACGGCTGGGTACGCATCAAGCTTTACAAGGGCAATGTCATTGTCGTATCGCGCGATTCAAAAACTGATTCTTTGTTCGATATGAATATTGCGACCTTTGATGAAGATGGCGGCGCATATAACCAGGCCGATGCAGGCGGCTTTATTAAGTTGAACGCTTTGCGCATGCGCATTGCAGCCAACGCACGCATCAAGCGCGGCAAGTAGATTTTGATTTATGGCCCCGGCGCAGGCTGGGGCTCAGCAGATTCTTGCCTTTGCAGCGCTCAAAAATTTTCTATTAATCTCGATTAAATATCATGACTACACAATTCGATAATG
>CAIVDH010000303.1 GCA_903904635.1 uncultured Burkholderiales bacterium
AAATTGCGCGGCGATCTCGTTGTGAGTCTTTATAACCAGCCAGCTGTCTGGGCCAAACTTGGTTATCAAGGCCCATCAGCCGACAAGGGCGGCTATATCAACCGCGGCTTTAACGATCAAGACTGGATGGATAAGATCTAATTAGATCATCCGACAACCACACGCGACAACAAAACGCGATTAGAAAACAGGAGACTTAGATGGCTAAGAAGAAATTTGACCTCAATGATGAGGTAGTCGTAATTATCGGTTCAGGTGCAGGCGGCGGTACATTGGGTAATGAACTTGCACAAAAAGGGATAGACGTCATCATCCTGGAAGCAGGCAAACGTCATGAAATCAATGATTTTGAAAATGACGAATGGCCCATGTTCAGCAAAATTTCATGGCTGGACAAACGTACCACTTCAGGTACATGGCGCGTTGCAAAAGACTTCCCTAACCTGCCCGCATGGATCGTCAAAGCAGTCGGCGGATCCACCGTACACTGGGCTGGTGCGTCATTGCGCATACAGGAACATGAATTCAAGACACGCACCGTCTACGGCGCAGTCAAAGGTGCAAACCTGCTTGACTGGCCTATCACATTAAAAGATCTCGAGCCGTACTATGCGCGCGCCGAAGACAAAATGGGCACGACCGGCACCAACGGTATTCCCCGTCTTCCAGGTAACAATAACTACAAAGTACTCGCAGCTGGCGCCAAAAAAATGGGTTACATGCGTTTCCACACCGGGAACATGTCCATCAACTCACAACCGCGTGATGGTCGCGGCGCATGCCAGCAAATTGGCTTCTGCTTTCAGGGTTGCAAATCAGGCGCAAAATGGTCCACGCTTTACACCGAGATTCCCAAAGGTGAAAGAACCGGCCACCTTGAAGTTCGCAGCGATGCACAGGCACTAAAAATTGAACATGATGCGTCCGGCAAAGTCACTGGCGTGATGTACGGCGACTCAAAAGGCAATCGCTTTTTCCAAAAAGCCAAAGTTGTCTGCGTAGCTGGTAACTCTATCGAGTCACCACGCCTGTTGCTCAATTCTGCATCCAGCATGTTCCCGAACGGCATGGCAAACTCCTCCGGACAAGTCGGCAAAAACTACATGCGCCACATGACTGGCTCAGTTTATGCAACCTTCGAAAACCCAGTGCATATGTTCCGTGGCACCACCATGGCCGGTATCGTAAAAGATGAATCCCGTCATGACACCAGACGTGGCTTCGTCGGTGGCTATGAAATGGAAACCCTGTCTTTGGGCGTACCGTTCATGGCTGCCTTCCTGGATCCAGGTACCTGGGGGCGTGATTTCTCCACCGCTATGGATGCCTATGACAACATGGCAGGCATGTGGCTGGTTGGTGAAGACATGGCGCAAGAAAACAATAAAATCACCCTGCACGCTACGGAAAAAGATCAATTCGGCTTGCCGATTCCGAACGTACAGTTCAGCGATCATGAAAACGATCTGCTCATGCGTAACCATGGCTTTAAACAAGCCAAGGCTCTGTATGAATCAGTTGGTGCCAAGCGCGTGATCTACACCCCACCTTATCCATCCACACACAATCTCGGTACCAACCGTATGAGTGCAAAAGCCAGCGATGGCGTGGTCAATAAATGGGGTCAGGCACATGATGTAAAAAATCTGTTTGTCTCTGATGGTAGTCAGTTCACATCAGGCGCAGCAGAAAACCCAACTCTGACCATTGTCGCACTGGCAATTCGTCAAGCTGAGTACATCGCCAGCAGCCTCAAGAACAATAGCATTTAATATGAAAACAGCATGGATCTCACCGTCCATGCTGCTGGCCGCAGCCCTGATTTTTGGGGCTGCAACCAGTAGTGTCATGGCAGAAGTACCGGGTGAAAAAATCTTTAAACAGCAATGCGGTGCGTGCCACGCAGTAGCAGCAAATGCACCTGCCGGAGCTGGCCCCAACCTGCATGCACTTATTGGCAAAGATGCTGGCAGCATGAAAGGTTTTAACTACTCAAACGAATTC
>CAIVDH010000304.1 GCA_903904635.1 uncultured Burkholderiales bacterium
CCATGCGACGTGATCCCATCTACCACTCCACCTACACTGGCAAACCACCGGATGAGCCTGCAATATTAGGTGTGGCGTTAAATGAAGTTTTCGTGCCACTGCTTCAAAAACAGTTTTCTGAAATCACGGATTTTTATTTGCCGCCTGAAGGCTGCAGCTATCGAATGGCAGTCGTGCAAATGAAAAAAGCCTACCCGGGTCATGCCAAGCGTGTGATGTTTGGCGTGTGGAGTTTCTTGCGGCAGTTTATGTACACCAAATTTATCATCGTGGTGGATGAAGACGTCAACATACGAGATTGGAAAGAGGTGATTTGGGCTATCACCACAAGAGTAGATCCAACACGTGACACAACACTGGTGGACAACACGCCTATAGATTATCTGGATTTTGCGTCACCCATCAGCGGTCTGGGTAGCAAGATGGGTATCGATGCCACCAATAAATGGCCGGGCGAGACCAACCGTGAGTGGGGACGTACTATACAAATGAATGCAGATGTGAAAGCACGCGTAGATCAGATCTGGCAGCAACTTGGGCTTTAACATCAAACTCTGATGCAGACAGTAATTTATACATAAGCACTCTGAGACCAAGACGAATGCTGATAGAATCACGCTCGGCGGGCCCCTGCGCATCGTGGCATGGTCAACCTGGTCAGGTCGGGAACGAAGCAGCCACAACCATATACCATGAGTGCCGCAGACAAGGCTCGCCTTTGATTTTTCTCCGTGCTGTCACTTAAGTAATATTTCCGCCGCGCGGATTGCGTGGATGCGCGCAGATACGCTGAGAGAAGTTCAGAGTTAAACAATGTCGCAAGCCTATCCATAGCAGAAGCGCCTATGCCGCCACGTCAGGTAAAATGCTTATCTCATCAAAACCCTGCCGACCATGTCATATCAGGTTCTAGCCCGCAAATATCGCCCGAAAAACTTTGACACCTTAGTCGGGCAGGAGCACGTCGTGCGTGCGCTTACGCATGCGCTTGAACAAAAACGCTTGCATCATGCCTATCTATTTACAGGCACTCGTGGCGTAGGCAAGACCACCTTGTCTCGTATCCTGGCTAAGGCGCTCAATTGTCAGGGTGCAGATGGTCAAGGCGACATTACCGCCACGCCCTGTGGGGTATGTGAGGCTTGCACCGCAATTGATGCCGGTCGTTTCGTTGACTATATCGAAATGGATGCGGCATCCAATCGCGGCGTTGATGAAATGGCGCAGTTACTCGAGCAGGCGGTGTATGCGCCATCTAATGCGCGCTTCAAGGTCTATATGATCGATGAAGTACACATGCTGACCAGTCATGCGTTTAACGCTATGCTAAAAACGCTGGAAGAGCCACCAGCGCATGTGAAATTTATACTCGCGACTACGGACCCCCAAAAAATTCCCGTTACGGTGCTTTCGCGTTGCCTGCAATTCAACCTTAAGCAAATGCCTCCCGGCCATATCGTCAGCCATCTCGATAATATTTTAGGTCAGGAGCAAATCAGTTTTGAAATACCGGCCTTGCGTTTACTCGCGCAAGGCGCCCAAGGCTCTATGCGGGATGCACTCTCGCTTACAGATCAGGCCATCGCTTATGCTGCTGGCAAAGTCACTCTTGAAGCGGTACAAGCCATGTTGGGCACGCTTGATCATGCGTATTTGGTGAGTTTGATGGACGCGCTTGCAGCGCAAGACGGTGCGAGCCTGTTAGCGGTTGCAGACGATATGGCTGAACGCAGTCTTTCTTATCACGCTGCCCTGCAAGATCTGGGTACGCTCTTAAACCGGATCGCCATGGCGCAAAGTGTACCGGCTGCCATACCTGATGATTTGCCAGAGCGTGAAGACATACTCCGGCTTGCAGGCATGTTTGGTCCGGAAGATATACAACTGTTCTATCAGATAGTCACGCACGGTCGTCATGAACTCGGACTGGCTCCAGATGAATACGCTGGATTCACCATGACACTTTTGCGCATGCTGGCCTTTACGCCGTTATGGTCTGGTGGTCAGAGTGGGTCGCCAGTTGCGCAGCCTGCCGTGCGCCCGGTTGTCAAGAGTGCTGCCTCTGAAAATTCGCGATCATCCGCACCAGCAGCGTTGGCACCAACAGCTTCAACAGCTGCCTTGCCTGCAACTGCAACTGCAACTGCGGCCAAGTCTCCCAGTCCTGCAATGGCAGCGCTTGCTGCTGCGCGCAGCGGCAAGGCAGGTGCTGCGGCTAGTCGCGCTGTACAAATAGAACCTGCTCAAGAGACCAAGCCTGAAGCTACAGACACTGCCGCTGCTGCTCAAAAAAAAACTGACATTGCGCCAGCGCCCGCATTAAAAACAGAACCCGTTTTGCAACTGCAGCCCAGCGCCGCGTTGCCAGGCTGGGATGGTAATTGGCCAGCGTTAGCCCGATTGCTACCATTACGTGGTGTAGTTCAACAGCTGGCCAGCCAGAGTGAATTATTAGGCTGCGATAGTGAAGATGGAGCACTGGTCATGCGTTTGCGCGTACCAGTAGAGACGCTGCTTACTGCAGGTAGCAGCGATAAACTTGCGACTGCGCTCTCGGAGTATTTCAGTCAACCCATCAAATTAGAAACAGCTATAGGCACAGTCGCGCATACAGCACATGCACAAATATTAGTCGAACAGGCATCGCGCCAGCAGGCTGCCGAAGACAGCATGCAAAACGATCCGTTTGTGCAAACACTGATACGTGAATTCGGCGCCAGTATTGTGCCGGGTTCGATAAAGCCGGTTTGATTTTTAAATTTACCAGGAGATCATGATGATGAAGGGCCAAATCGCCGGGCTGATGAAACAAGCTCAGGCCATGCAAGACAACATGAAAAAAATGCAGGATCAGTTGGCGAATATTGAAGTTGAAGGTCAGTCAGGTGCAGGCTTAGTCAAAGTCATCATGACTTGCAAAAACGATGTCAAGCGCGTCACCATCGATCCCTCATTGCTGGGTGATGATAAAGACATGCTGGAAGATCTGGTTGCCGCCGCATTCAATGATGCTGTCCGCAAAGCTGAAGCAACTTCATCAGAAAAAATGGCCGGTATGACAGCTGGCCTGCCGCTGCCACCTGGCTTTAAGCTGCCATTCTGACTACAACCCAAGCTGCGTGAAAACTCCATCCAGTCTTGATTTTCTAAGTGAAGCATTGCGCCGCCTGCCCGGTATCGGGCCTAAGTCGGCGCAGCGCATGGCTTATCATCTGATGCAACATGATCGCGAAGGCGCGGCGCTGTTAGGTCGTGCGCTTTTGCAGGCAGTAGAAAAAATTCATCACTGCGCGCGCTGCAATACCTTCACCGAAAGTGAGATCTGCGAAACTTGTCTCAACACCGAGCGCGATGCCACCATGCTTTGCGTGGTCGAGACACCTTCAGATCAATTAATGATAGAACAGACCCTGACATACAAAGGTCTTTACTTCGTACTGATGGGTAGGCTTTCACCGCTAGATGGCATCGGCCCTAAAGACATCCATCTTGAAAAACTAATAGCACGTGCCACTGACGGTATCGTCACAGAAGTAGTGCTGGCCACGAACTTTACCAATGAAGGTGAGGCCACTGCCCACTACATCAGCGAAACCATGAAAGCGCGCGGCCTGAAAGTCAGTCGACTGGCGCGCGGTGTGCCGGTAGGTGGCGAACTGGAATATGTTGATGCCGGCACCATCGCTCGTGCCATGCTGGACAGACGCGCCACCTGATATGTATGCCAGATAAAAAGCCCTCAACCGGACCGATGGCCGGCATCAAAGTACTCGAACTCGGCACCTTGATAGCTGGTCCATTTTGTTCGCGCATGCTCGCTGAATTTGGCGCTGAGGTCATCAAAATCGAATCACCGGATGGTGGCGATCCGATACGCCAGTGGCGCGTACTAAAAGACGGCACATCTTTATGGTGGGCCGTACAGAGCCGCAATAAAAAAAGCATCACCCTCAATATGAAAGATCCGCGCGCGCAAGAGATCGCGAAAAAGCTCGCGCTTGAGGCTGACATCATCATAGAAAATTATCGTCCCGGTGTGCTTGAAAAATGGAATCTGGGTTACGAACAATTAAAAGCAATTAATCCTGCCGTCATCATGGTGCGCTTATCCGGCTATGGTCAGACCGGACCTATGCGAGATGCGCCGGGTTTTGGTGCTATCGGTGAATCGATGGGCGGTATACGTTATGTATCCGGCCATGCAGACAGGCCGCCGGTACGCATCGGTATCTCGATAGGCGATTCTATCGCTGCGCTACATGGCGCAATTGGCGCCTTGATGGCACTGCGACATCGTGATGCAACTGGTGGGCGCGAAGCAGGGCAAGGGCAAATGGTGGATGTGGCGCTGTATGAAGCCGTATTCAATCTGATGGAATCCATGGTGCCAGAGTATGACCACGCTGGCGTGATACGCGAACGCACGGGTGGCGCATTGCCCGGTATCGTTCCATCCAACACCTACACCACGGGGGATGGAGAAAATATCGTTATTGCTGGTAATGGTGACGCCATTTTCAAACGGCTAATGCGCGCAATCGGGCGCAAGGAGTTGGCCGATGATGAGCAACTATCTAACAACGCCGGCAGAGTTGCGCGTACCGAAGAAATTGATCATGCGATACAGCAGTGGTGCATGAGCCAGCAGATAGACGCTGCACTTGACATACTCAAAGCAGCAGATGTGCCTGCTTCAAAAATTTACTCAGTGCGCGACATGCTGACTGACCCACAATTTATCGCACGACAGATGGTGGAGCAGCATACATATAAAGATGGCACACCTATCAAGATGCCCGCCATCACGCCTAAATTTTCCGAAACGCCGGGCAGTACGCGCTGGTTGGGGCCGGAGTTAGGTGAACATAACCACGAAGTATTACAAGCACTGGGCTATACCGATGAACAGATCGCGCTTCTGCATGCAGAAGGTGCGATTTAGCCTTGCATTAAGAGTTTCGATTTAATATTGCCATTATTTTTATGGCATTATTTTTTTATCAGTTGCACCAATTTTTCCGTATCTGCACAAAACAGCCTAATTCCTTCAGCAAGTTTTTCCGTTGCCATAGCATCATGATTGAGCATCAGCCTGAAAGCTTTTTCATCCAATGCAATTTTCTGTATGGTCGCAGTTGATGCGGCTTCAGAATCTAGCTTACGTATGACTTGCGCGTCTGTGTCAGCCAGCTTTTGTAATAACTCCGGGCTTATCGTCAACAGATCGCAGCCAGCCAACTCAATAATTTGCGAGGTATTGCGAAAGCTCGCGCCCATCACTTCAGTTTTATAGCCAAATTTTTTGTAGTACTCGTAAATACGTTGGACTGACTGCACGCCCGGATCATTGGCGCCGCTATATTCTTCGCCACTGGCTTTTTTGAACCAGTCATAAATGCGGCCTACAAAAGGTGAGATGAGTTGCGCGCCTGCGTCTGCGCATGCAATTGCCTGTGGCAGTGAAAACAGCAAGGTCATGTTGCAGCGTATGCCTTCTTTTTCCAGTACTTCAGCTGCGCGTATGCCTTCCCAGGTGGACGCAATCTTAATAAGTACGCGCTCACGGTTTATGCCTGCTGCCTCATACAGTGCAATCAGTGCGCGGCCTTTGGCTATCGTGGCTTCGGTATCAAATGAGAGACGGGCATCGGTTTCCGTTGAAACCCGACCGGGTATTAATGCCAGTATCTTCAGGCCGAAGGCCACGAGTAAATGATCAATTATTTCGCTCGCCGATTTGCCATGATGCTCGCGCACCACTTGCTCGAGCAAGGGCTGATATTCGGGTTTTTGTACAGCTTTGAGTATCAGCGAAGGGTTGGTGGTCGCGTCGCGCGGTGCGTAGGCTTTTATAGATTGAAAATCACCGGTATCGGCCACTACGGTGGTGTACTGCTTTAACTGCTCCAGCTGGTTCATGACAATTCAGGTAGGGAAGGTTGGGTAAGCCGCTATTGTACGCAATTCGCCAGTCACGCCTGCCAGATGCAGCTTGTGGGATATCAGTGAGGTTGTACTCAGACTTCAGGCAGGGCTTCTTCGCGCCACTGCAAGCCATCGCGCCCGATTAATGCGCTGGCAGCGGCCGGCCCCCAACTACCAGCGGCGTAGGGTGCGGGCGGGCTACCTTCCTGCTCCCAAAAGTTGAGTATGGGCTCGACCCATTCCCATGCGGCCTCCAATTCGTCGCTGCGCATGAATAAGGTTAGCTGTCCGCGTAGCACATCCATCAGCAAGCGTTCATAGGCATCCATCCGCGGCATTTTGAAGCTCTCGCGGAAATCCAGTTCCAGATCTACCGGCCTTAGCCGTATGCCTTCCCCCGGTGTCTTGGCCATCAGGTTCAGGTGCAGGCCTTCATCGGGCTGTAAGCGGATAACGAGTGAGTTGGCCAGAAAGCTCGATGAGGGTTGCGCAAAAATCGAATGGGGCAAAGATTTGAAGCGCACCACAATCTCTGCTAGCTGATCGGCCATGCGTTTGCCGGTGCGCAGATAAAACGGCACACCGCTCCAGCGCCAGCTGTCGATTTCGGCTTTGATGGCAACGTAAGTCTCGGTATGGGAATTTGTATCGGCATCGGGCTCATTGCGATAGCCAGGTACGGCATTGCCACTCACATAGCCGGCACGATACTGACCGCGCACAATATTTTGCACTAGCCTGTCTTGATTGAAGCGTTTCAGTGAACGCAGTACCTTGAGCTTTTCATCACGCACCGCATCGGCGCTAACTGACACAGGCGGCTCCATCGCGACGATGCAAAGCAATTGCAGCAGATGATTTTGCAGCATGTCACGAAGTGCACCTGATTTATCGTAATACTCAATACGATTACCTACGCCGATTTCTTCGGCAATGGTGATCTGTACATCTGACATCCATTCGCGTCGCCAAAGCGGTTCGAACATGACATTACCAAAGCGGAGTGCCAACAGATTTTGTACGGCTTCTTTGCCGAGATAGTGATCAATCCGAAAAATTTGTGACTCATCAAACAGGCGGCCTACTTCGGCGTTGATCTGGCGAGCACTTTGTAAATCGCGGCCTAGTGGTTTTTCCAGTACAACCCGTGCATATTTTGTTATCAGGTTACGCTGATGCAGATTTTGGCAAATACGGGAAAACATATTGGGTGGTGTGGCCAGATAAAAAATTCTGGTTATGGATGCTTCTGTTCGCAGTGCCTCTATTAATGGCGCATAGCCGGCAGGGTCAGTTGCATCAAAGCTGATATAGCTTATGCGGGTATAAAATTTATGCCATTGATGTGGTTGCGCAGGCCGGATTTCTTTTTCTATTTCGGCGATAAATTGTTCGGTGTTCCAGGGATGGCGCCCTATGCAAATGACTTTGCCAGTGGCAGGCAAGCGATTCTCACGACAAAGCGCATACAGTGCGGGCAGCAATTTTCGCATGGCCAGATCACCGCTGCCGCCGAATAATGCCAGATCAAAATCAGCGAGCGGCATGATAAAAATCCTTACATGGCGATGCGTGCCCTGGCAATTAATCCTGTAGTTGAACTATCATGATTTTCAGATACGCCGGGCACACTGTTTGTATCCAACTCAGACAAAATACGACCCGCTAATACCTTGCCGAGTTCAACGCCCCACTGATCAAAACTATTTATGTTCCACAGTACACCTTGCACAAAAACTTTATGTTCATACAGTGCGATCAAGGTACCGATTGAAAACGGGGTTAGTTTTTCTAGCAGTAGGGTGTTGCTTGGTTTATTTCCCGGGAAAACACGGTGCGGCAATAGCGCATCAATTTGCTGTGCATTGAGTTTTTTTTCTTGTAGCTCAGTTTTTACTTCAGCTTCGTTCTTGCCGCGCATTAGGGCTTCGGATTGTGCAAAACAATTCGCCAGTAATGCCTTGTGCTGATCCGGATAAGGATGCGCCGCTTTTAAGACGGCAATAAAATCTACCGGAATTAAATCAGTACCTTGATGCAGTAACTGAAAATAAGCATGCTGCCCATTAGAGCCTGCACTGCCCCAAATTACCGGCGCACTTGGTATGGTTAATGGTTGCCCATCACGTGTGGTGCGCTTGCCATTGCTTTCCATTTCCAATTGCTGCAAGTAGGAAGGTAGCAACTGCAAATCATGATGATAAGGCGCGATCAGATGCGATGCGCTGCCAAAAAATTGACGGTACCAGAATCCGGTTAGCGCTAGTAATACTGGCATATTTTTTTCTAGCGGCGCATTGCGGAAATGTGTATCCATCGCATGGCCACCAGCGAGAAATTCTCGAAAATTATCTATACCTACAGCGATGGCTAACGGCAATCCTATCGCAGACCAGATTGAGTAACGACCACCTACCCAATCCCAGAACGGGAACATATTTGTAATATCGATGCCGAACTCTTTAACCGCTGCCGTATTGGTCGAGACGGCAACAAAATGTTTAGCCAAATCTTGCGTTTGTCCGTACTGCAGAAACCATCGTCGCGCAGCATGGGCATTGAGCATGGTCTCCTGCGTTGTAAACGTTTTGGAGGCAATGATGAATAGCGTAGTGGCGGCACTTAAGCCGGAAAGAATTGCATCGATTTCATGACCATCAACATTCGACAGAAAGTGCAGGCGCAATCCGTCTTGAGAAAAAGGTCGCATTGCAGCGCAGGTCATGGCAGGCCCCAGATCAGATCCGCCTATGCCGATATTAACGATGTCGGTAATAGATTTGCCAGTGTAGCCATGCCAGCTGCCAGAACGAATTTGATGACTAAATTTGCTGATCTGCTGCAGCACCGCTTCAATGTCTGCACTGACTTCTTGTCCATCGAGTTTTATCGATGCGCCTGCTGGTGCACGCAAGGCCGTATGCAGTACTGCACGGTCTTCCGTGACATTGATGTGCTCACCACTGAACATCGCATCGCGCAAGGACTCAACACCTCTGGCCCTGGCCAATTCTGTCAGCAAGGCGAGTGTTTCATCATTGATATGGTTTTTGGAAAAATCGAAAAAAAGGCCGGCAGCGTCCAAAGAAAATTTGTTGAAGCGATTTGCATCGTCTGCAAACAGTTCGCGCAGCTGCCATTTGCTAGCCTGTATAGCATGTTGTGCCAGAGGCAGGAATTGCGGCGGCAGGGTTTCAGATTGCAGCGTAGGGGCGTTTAGGTTGGGCTCGGTCATGATGCGACGATTTTACTCAGTTTCAGAGAGCTTAAATATGCGAACTATACGGGAATTAGAGATCAATCCAACACAAAGGTCGTTTTTGACGGGCTTGTCCTAATCATGTCCCCGCATCGTATTCTGGCAGAAGTAACCGCGCACATAGAGCAAAAAAGTGCCGCTACACGCAGCCTGTATTTGGACAGGATGCAGCAAGCCATCCGCAAAGGTGCGCAGCGCAGTGCACTTTCCTGCACTAACCTTGCTCATGGTTGCGCATCATTTCCGGAAATTGACAAGTTGAAGTTGCGCTTACAGCAGGCACCATCAGTGGCCATAGTGTCGTCCTACAATGACATGGTCTCTGCGCATCGACCTTTCGAAGCATTTCCGGAAGTGATACGCCATGCGGTACGCGCAGCGGGTGGGGTGGCGCAATTCGCCGGTGGCGTGCCAGCAATGTGTGATGGCATTACACAAGGGCAGCCAGGCATGGAGTTGTCTTTGTTTTCACGTGACACCATAGCAATGGCAACAGCGATAGCGCTGTCACACAATATGTTTGATGCGGCAGTTTATCTGGGCATCTGCGACAAAATCGTGCCGGGGCTTTTAATCGGCGCGCTGCATTTTGGTTATTTGCCTGCGGTGTTCATACCCGGTGGCCCCATGCAAAGTGGCATGAGCAATCCGGAAAAATCCCACATACGCCAGCTTTATGCGCAAGGCAAAATCGATCAAGAAGGCTTGCTTGAGGCTGAGCTGCAGTCGTATCACGCGCCGGGCACCTGTACCTTCTACGGCACCGCAAACAGTAATCAGCTGTTGATGGAAGTGATGGGGCTGCATCTGCCTGGCGCTGCCTTCATACAACCTTATACGCCCTTGCGAGAAGCGCTGACTGCCGCTGCAGCCAAGCGTGCAGTTGAAATTAGTTTGTTGTCTGCCAGCCCGATACCAGTTGGGCAGCTGGTGAATGAAAAATCGATTGTTAATGCGATGGTGGCCTTGCTAGCGACCGGCGGATCGACTAATCACACCTTGCACCTGGTTGCTATTGCTAAGGCTGGCGGTATCGTGATTGATTGGGATGATTTCGATACGCTTTCAGCGGTCGTTCCGCTTTTGGCACGAATTTATCCGAATGGAAATGGTGATATCAATGAATTTCATGCAGCCGGTGGTATTGGCTTCGTCATGCGTGAATTGCTTGATGCGGGATTGTTGCACGAAGATGTCTTGACTATTTTGGGTCAGGGATTACGTGCGCATTGTGTCAGTCCGTCACTTAGTGAAGAGAGCCAATTATGCTGGCAGGCGTTGACTGCTGAAAGTGGCAGCCTAGATATTTTGCGACCTTTTACGTCACCTTTTTCAGAAAATGGTGGCCTTAAACTTTTACACGGCAACCTCGGTCGCGCGATCATCAAAGTCTCTGCAGTAAGTGAAGAGCATCAGAAAA
>CAIVDH010000305.1 GCA_903904635.1 uncultured Burkholderiales bacterium
GTGTGTGGTGTGTCTGTTGTATCAAGTTTAGGCGGCGTGCCCTTGTAGCGGTTGTAGCTCCAAAAATATTGTGCCGGGCAGCGCGCTATGAGCTGCTCCATGGCCGTATTGATGGCGCGTGTCTGTTGTTCAAGGCTACCACTTAGTGCGTCATCAAACGCAACAAAATGAATGGCATATCCTTTGCCAAGAGGCAGTCGTTCCGCAAATGACAGCACTAGCTGCGCGCCGCTCATTTGCGCCAGCTTGGCCGGTAAGGTCATTGTGTAAGCCGGTCTGCCAAAAAAATCTGTCCATACGCCCTCGCCCAATTGCGGTACCTGATCCGGCAGCAGCCCTACAGCGCCACCTTTGCGCAAAACTTTCAGCAGCGTACGCACACCACTGATAGTAGCCGGAGCCAGCATCAGCTGGTCGCGCGCACGCGCCTGCTCCAGTAGCGGCTTGAGTATGGTTTTGTTGGGTGGCCTGTAGAGCGCAGTCAGTGGTGTGCGACTGGCGATGGCCTGCGCAATGATCTCGAAACAACCCAGATGTGGCGTCAGAAAAATAACACCACGACCGGAGTCCAGCGCTGCCTGGGCGATGGCCCAATTGTGGACCGTGGCGGTTTTCAAAACACGCTCAGGCCTGGCGCACCAGATAAAAGGCAGCTCAAGTATATTTTTACCTGCTTGAGCGATAGCCTCGGGCAGCAGATACAGGTAGCTTGCGCGTGTCATGTTCTCGCGCATTCTGTGGCGATGACCTGGCGCTAATGCGTACACCACCCACCCTGCAGCGACGCCGACAGCGTGCAGCACGGGCAAGGGAAAAATAGCAAGAAACTTAAAAAAACGGAGCAGCATCCGATATGGGGAGACGTGAAATTTTGCTGAATTTGAGCAAGACGCGTAAAATACCACGAAGTTTTACCCGCCGAGTTAACAGACAACTTGCGAGGCGGTATATAAATTTCGCTAAAGCGTCGCAGGCTCAACTAGTTGACCGCGACATAACGTCAATCTTAATAGTGGAGTTTGCATGTCAAATGAATATTTCTTTACCTCTGAATCCGTTTCAGAAGGCCATCCGGATAAAGTCTCCGACCAAATCTCAGACGCCATACTGGACGCCATCCTCGAGCAGGATCCGCGCTCGCGCGTTGCTGCTGAAACTTTGTGCAATACCGGTCTGGTTGTGCTGGCTGGCGAAATCACCACCAACGCAAACGTAGATTACATACGCGTTGCACGCGACACCATTAAGCGCATAGGCTACGACAACACCGAATACGGCATCGATTATAAAGGCTGTGCCGTGATGGTCTGCTATGACAAACAGTCACCCGATATTGCGCAAGGCGTGGATGAAGGCAAAGGTCTCGATCTGGATCAGGGTGCTGGCGATCAGGGCCTGATGTTTGGTTATGCCTGCGATGAAACGCCTGAGCTGATGCCTGCTGCAATTCACTATGCGCATCGCATCGTAGAGCGTCAGGCGCAAATGCGCAAAGATGGCCGTCTGCCATGGTTGCGTCCGGATGCAAAATCACAAGTCACGCTCAAGTACGTAGATGGTAAGCCGGTTGCGATTGATACCATCGTGCTGTCGACTCAGCATGCGCCTGAGATGGAACACAAGCAGATCGAGGAAGCAGCGATCGAGTCCATCATCAAACCAGTCGTGCCTAAAGAATGGTTAAAAAATACACGTTATCTGGTCAATCCTACTGGTCGCTTCGTCATCGGCGGCCCGCAAGGCGATTGTGGCCTGACTGGTCGCAAGATCATCGTTGATACCTACGGCGGTGCAGCACCCCATGGCGGCGGCGCGTTCTCCGGCAAAGATCCATCCAAGGTGGATCGCTCGGCAGCATACGCAGGTCGTTATGTCGCCAAAAATATTGTTGCAGCCGGTCTTGCATCACGCTGCCAGATACAGATCTCTTATGCTATCGGTATTGCTAAGCCAACTTCAGTGATGGTGACAACGTTTGGCACAGGCAAAATCAGCGATGAAAAAATTTCTGCCTTAGTCAGCGAGCATTTTGATTTGCGTCCTAAGGGTATTGTGCAAATGCTGGATTTGCTGCGTCCTATTTATCAAAAAACAGCAGCGTACGGTCACTTCGGTCGTGAAGAGCCAGAGTTCACATGGGAGCGTACGGATAAAGCAGCTGCATTGAAGGCAGCAGCCGGTTTGTAATTTTAAAATTTAGTTCAGCTTCAAATAAAATTAGCAAGGCAGCAGATTTTTCTGTTGCCTTGCTTTTTTTATTTTGTTGTCACAGACAGTAGAAGTTTTTATAAGTAAGCGCTGAGTTATAACGCTGAGTTGTAATTAACGTTTATACATTTATTTAAAATAGTCTGGCTTTTGCTCAAGACAGAGCGTAAAAATTTTTTGCCGCTGCTACAGTGTTGCCCTATCAAACTGTTGCATTGGTAGATCTTCATGCTTATCTTTTTCTGCGAGCGCAAAGCGCGTATCGTTTTTTTCTACGGCTTTATTTTCTTATTTAGCTGTTTTAATTTTCAATTAGCTAGCGCGCAGACTGTTACGCCCAAACGTAAAGCAGGATCGCATCTGCCCGCCGTTTTGCCGCAGGAAGAAGACCTGGTGCAGGGGTTGATTATTACGCCGCATATTACACGCGGCAGTAAGCTCAGCGCCGAACTCGCCAGTCGCAAGGCTACAAAGCTTGCTGCCATTGCCGAAGTACCGCTTATTTTCGACAAGAGTCTGTCGGGACGCGCCCATCTGCTTAAATTTGATAAGCCACGCAAAGTCGGTGAAGCACGCGCCATCGCTGCACGACTGAAATCAGATCGTCAAATTGAAATCGCAGAGCCAGATCTGTTGATGAGTATCGACAGCATTACACCGGCTGATCCGGGTTATGCAACGATCCCAGGGCAGTGGCATTACATGACGCCTGACACCGTTAATTTGGGCGGTACCAATTTGCCGGATGCCTGGACGAAGACACTAGGCAGCGCCAATATCAATGTCGCTGTATTAGATACAGGTTATTTGCCACACGCAGATCTTGCTGCCGTTTTGCCTGGCCATGATTTCATCACCAGTACAGTCATCTCTAATGATGGCAACGGACGCGACAATGATGCAAGCGATCCGGGCGACTGGGTTGGTGCAAATGAGTGCAGTAGCGGATCGCAGGCCAAGACTTCAAGCTGGCATGGTACGCATATCATGGGCACCATTGCTGCGTTAATGAACAATGGCATAGACGGAACCGGTATTGCCCCTAATGTGCGCATATTGCCTGTCAGAGTCATAGGTAAATGTGGCGGCTATACCTCGGATATTGTTGAAGCAATGCGCTGGGCCGCCGGTATTAATGTGCCAGGTGTGGCGCGCAATAATAATCCTGCACGCATTATCAATCTGAGCCTGGGCGCATCAGGCACTTGTAGTGCTGCATTTCAGAGCGCGGTAAATGATGTGAATGCGGCGGGCGCAATTGTTGTCGTTGCCAGCGGTAATGCAGCTGTAGATACAGTCAACCAGCCAGCAAATTGTAGTGGTGTCATTGCCGTGACTGCACATGTGCTCGATGGTGACAATGCAGATTACGCCAACATTGGATCTGAAGTCATGATCAGTGCTCCCGGCGGTGGCTGTGGCACGCTTGATAATGTTTGTTTGGTGGGTATTAACAATGGCCGCGTGGTTTATTCACTGGGTAACACAGGCACCTCTACGCCATTGGCTGACAGCTATGCACTCAAGCGTGGCACCAGCATGGCAGCACCCCATGTGGCAGGCACCATCGCGCTGATGCTATCGCTAGACCCCAGTCTTACACGCGCAGAAGTCAGTTCAATTTTGCGCGCAAGCGCAAGACCGCATCCGCTGGGCAGTGCCTGTGCACTTACTGCCAATGCAAATTTTTGCGGTGCAGGTTTATTGGATGCGAAGGCGGCGTTGAATGCGATCGTGCCAACTATACAAATAGCGCAACAACATCAGGTTGTCGCGCCTGCAGCCACAGTGAGCCTGAGCGCCAACGTACAAGCGCCTGCGGGGCGTTCGATTACCAGCTATGCATGGCTGGCTTCCCCATCCAATCCTGCTGCGGTGACCATCAATCAAGCCGACACAGCCAACGCCAGCTTCACGGCACCTGCCACTGGATCTTATTTATTTACACTCAATGTGATCGATAGCGGCGGTGCTACTGGCAGTGCCACAGCGACTGTCAAAGTCAACAACGCTCCAGTGATATTGTCGCCGCCGGTGCAGCGAGTGCAGGTTGGTGAGAGCGTGCAGTTGCAATTGCAAGCCAGTGATGCAGATGGTGATATTCCTGTTTTTTATGCAACATCCCTGCCGGCTGGAGCCAGCTTGACTGCACCGGGTTTATTTACATGGCAAAGCGCAGTGCCGGTGGGTAGCTACCAGATTAGTATTTATGCCAGCGATAATGACAGCACCAGCGCACCCGCAGTTTTATCAATCACCATTGCATCTGATGCGAGCACTAGCATCGCCCGCAGTACCACCAGCATAAGCACCAGCAATAACACTAGCGGCGGTGGAGGCGGCGGTGGAAGTATGGAAGGCGATCTGACGCTTTTATGTGGCTTCGCTCTGGTAGCTTGTCGTCGCATAAAACGTTATTTGCAGACCAAAAAATGAAATCTGTCCGCTGGACTTTTTGTGCACTACTGGCGGGTCTTAGCCTCTTGCCGATTTTATATCCACAAGCCGCAAAAATGCTGATCTGGCAACGCGACTTATTCGGTCAAGGGCAATGGTGGCGGGCGCTGTCTGCACATTTTATTCATATCGATAGCCGACATTTACTTTTCAACTTGCTAGGTTTGTTCTTGGTCTGCGAGTTATTTTGGGATCAGCTCAACATCACCGATGCGTTTGTATTGTTCATGATGAGTGCCTTAGGCGTGAGCATATTGTTATGGCTGCTGCAGCCGGGCTTGCTTTGGTATGCCGGTCTGTCAGGCGTCTTGCATGGTTTATGGGCGGGCTTTGCCGGCGCCGGCTGGCTACGCAGCAGGAATTGGTTTTTTGCTGCTGCGCTATTGGTGTTGGCATGCAAACTGGCATGGATGCCAACGACGTTTTCGCATATGCCGGTGATTCATGTGGCACATTTTTATGGCGCGTGTTCGGGCTTGCTGGGACTAGTTTTAATCAGGCTTCAGCAGCATAGGGTTAAATTAGATTAGAATACTGGCCTGCCAAGGAGCGTTGCGACAGGGGTCAGTCCCTGCCAGGCTTGGCTGGTCAATTTTGCAACTGCGCTCACGTTACTTTTTTTCTAAGAAAAGGAGGGCGTGATGAACGCCGTATTAAAACCCGCAAACGCAGCATTCAAAGATTACCTCGTCGCCGACATCAGCTTAGCTGACTGGGGCAACAAAGAAATCCGTATCGCCGAAACCGAAATGCCTGGCTTAATCGCCATTCGTGACGAATTCGCAAAAGCGCAACCACTAAAAGGCGCGCGCATCACCGGCTCGCTGCACATGACCATCCAAACCGCAGTGCTTATTCAGACTCTGGAAGCGCTGGGTGCAGAAGTGCGCTGGGCATCATGCAACATCTATTCAACCCAAGATCACGCGGCTGCAGCGATTGCA